>JAPLHJ010000261.1 GCA_026389675.1 Chloroflexota bacterium
GATCTCCCCCGACCCTGTAACCGGGGCTCCGAAGGAGATACCCTCATAGAATGTGCCGTCCTCCAAAACCAGCACGGCTTTTTTGCCTCTTGTCATTGAGCAATTCCTGGTGAACTATTCCTGTAAACGATCTCACCCCTGTGGATCGTGGCAACAACTGTTCCCTTCAGCGTATAACCGTCGAAAGGTGTGTTCTTGCCTTTGGAAAGTAAATTGTTCTTATCCACAATCCATTGCCTATTTACATCCAACAGTGCGATATCGGCGGGGGAAGCGGCAGCGAGTGTGCCTGTTCGTCCAAATCTATTGATTAACACTCTCGAAGGCCCGATGGTCATACGCGCAATCAGCGTATTTAAATTGATTTTTCCCGCGTGGACCAGGGTCATTAATACTCCGAAGGCGGTTTCAAAGCCGCTGATACCGGATGCCGCTAATTCGAACTCGCAGAGTTTCTCTTCATCGGTATGAGGCGCGTGATCGGTGGCAATCGCGTTTATCGTGCCATCATTGATGCCCTGAATGAGCGCTTCGACATCCGCTGCGCTTCTCAACGGCGGGTTAACTTTTGCCAGGGTATCAAAGGCAGGGGATTCCTCCGGCTTAACCGGGTTACTGGCTATGCGTTCATCTGTAAGCGTAAGATGATGCGGCGTGACGTCGGCTGTAATATTCAAACCTTTAGATTTCGCTTCTCTGATAAGCTTTACTGCGCCCCGGGTGCTTACGTGTGCAATATGCAGGCCTGAACCGGTCATCTCTGCCAGCGCTATATCCCTGGCGATAATTGATTCCTCCGCTGCTGCGGGGATACCTTTCAGTCCCAGCCTTGCAGCTACCCAGCCATCGTTCATCTGTCCGCCGCGGGATAATTCCAGGTCTTCACAGTGATCGATTATCGGCAGGCCAAGGCTTGTGGCTTTTAACATGGCCAGCAACATAATGCGTGAACTGCTGACCGGGCTCCCGTCGTCGCTGAACCCGACGCAGCCGGCGCCGGCCAGTTCAGACATGTCGGTTATCTCCCTTCCCTCCCGGTTTTTGGTGATGCATCCTACCGTCAGGATAGTTACCCGTCCACTTTCCCTGGCTGCAAGTGTATTTACATAATCAATGGTTGCCGCATTATCCAGGGGAGGGTTGGTATTTGGCATGCAACAAATGGTAGTAAAGCCTCCGCGCGATGCGGCAGCAGCGCCGCTGGCTACTGTTTCCTTCTCTTCAAAACCTGGTTCCCTGAGGTGGCAGTGCAGATCAATGAAGCCGGGGCAGGTAACCAACCCGGTTGCATCGATTATTTGCGGCGCTGATTCAGTAATGCTGCCGCCGGCCTGCTGGATAATCCCGTCTTTGATAAGTATGCTTCCTATCATGTCTATGTCATTGGCGGGATCGATTATGCGGGCGTTTTTTATCAGGAGGGCATTTTTTTTCAACGTGTTTTACCTCCTGCAATTAAATATAGTAGCGCCATGCGTATCGCCACTCCGTTGGTGACCTGTTGTTCAATCAGCGATCTCTTGCCGTAGGCTACATCGTGATTGATTTCGATGCCCTCATTCATCGGCCCGGGATGCATGATAATTGCTCCTGGCTTGGCCCTCGACAACCTCGCATCATTTACCTGGTATAAACGTATATACTCGCGCATAGATGAAATCAACCCGCTCTGCTGGCGTTCCTTCTGAAGTCTTAAGGGCATGACAATATCGGCGCCTTCAATAGCAGTGTCCAGGTTATGCTCAATGCTGACATGGCGTAATCCGCAATTTTCCGTCCATTGCTTCAATCCGTAGGGTATAAGGGTCGGCGGCGCGCAGAGAATAACGTTGATGTCGAAATTACGGGTGCCCCAGAGGTTGGACCGAGCGACCCTGCTATGCATGATATCCCCGATGATAACCAGTTTGCGCCCGCTCAGGTCACCTAATTGCTTGCACATGGTATAGATATCCAGCAGGCCCTGGGAAGGATGAGCATGGCAGCCGTCGCCGGCATTTATGATCTTGGTTTCAAGGTGTTTGGCCGCGAGATACGGTGCGCCGGAACAGGGATGCCTGATAATAATCGTATCCACCTGGAGCGCCTGTAAAGTCCTCAGGCTGTCGACAAGTGATTCACCCTTAGCTACGCTGCTTTTAGCTGCGTCAAGGCTGACGGTATCGGCGCCCAAATACTTGGCAGCCAGCTCAAATGAAGCCCTGGTGCGTGTACTGGGTTCAAAAAACATGGTCGCGATAGTTTTGCCGCGCAGTGTGGGGACCTTTTTAACATCGCGTGCCAGTATCTCAACCATGCCATCCGCTATTTCGAAGACCAGGTCGATCTCCTCACGGCTGAAATCGTCCAAATCGAGGATATGTTTATGGTTCCATGATTCCATCGAAGCTGGCAACAGTGTCCCTTGCCCGGCCGGCCAGGATTTCGTTTCATGAATGCTCATTTTTACCGCCCTCCTGCCTCATGACCGCGACCTTATCTACGGCGTCAACCTCGCTGACGTAAACTTTGATCTCTTCGTTGCGTGCCGTCGGGATATTCTTTCCGACAAAATCTGCCCGTATCGGCAATTCGCGGTGACCGCGGTCGATTAGTACGGCAAGCTGGATGGTTTCAGGCCTTCCCAGGTCTATCAGCGCGTCAAGTGCTGCCCGGATGCTGCGTCCGGTATAGAAAACGTCGTCAACCAGGATTACCTGCTTGTTGGTGATATCGAAAGGGACATTGGTCTGCTGCACAACATGCTTGAAGCTGAGTGAACTCACATCATCGCGGTAGAGGGTGATATCCAGCGAGCCGACGGGTATATCCACCTGCTCCATGGTCTGTATGATTTTTGCCAGCCTTTGAGCCAGCGGCACACCGCGGGTCTTAATGCCCACGAATGTTATATTCCGGGCACCCTTGTTATGTTCAACTATTTCGTGGGCAATGCGAACAAGTACCCTTTCAATGTCGGCGGAATTCAGCAGTATCTTTTCAGACATAAAAAAACCTCCCGCCCTTGCTGGCAAGAGGTCATTCGCAAGCTAATATGCTTGAATAAGTGCGATGAACTGCCTTCATCGCTCCCTTACCAGCCTCGCTGGGCTGACTTAAAGGTTTATTATCTTAATTATACTATATGGATAATCCAAAAATCAACTATTGAATTCAGCCGGGCCGATGGGGTATTAATCAACTTGATTATCGCGGCAATTGAGTTAAAATAGCTGGGCATGGATATGCTTTTCTGGATATAGAGAATAGTACACATAATAATATCACTGGAGGGCAATGTGAAATTCGAAGCGCGGGCCGGCAATTTAAACGAGGTAAAGTGCGACGCGGTCATAGTCAATTTATTCAGCGGTACGGACAAATTGGCCGGCGCCGCTGCGGCCATTGACCGAAACCTGGGAGGATTGATCAGCGGCTTAATAAAATCGGGAGAGATAAAGGGCAAGCTATCTGAGTTACACATTATCCATACGCTGGGTAAACTGCCTGCCAGGCTGATCGTGGTTGCGGGATTGGGCAAGAGGGAAGAATTCAATTTGGATAAAATGCGTAATGTGATGGCGGAGTCTGTGCGCGCCTTAAAGAAACATAACTGTAAGGTTGCCGCCACGGTAATACAGAGTGGCGGAACTGGAAGGCTTCTCCCAGTTGATTGTGTGCAGGCAATTACGGAAGGGAGTATGCTCGGAGCATATCAATATACTAAGCATAAGAAGAAGGAAGAAGATGAGCGCGATATGGAGATGCTCCTAATAATCGAGCCAGACATGTCAATGCTCAACCATCTAAAGGAGGGTATTGAAAAGGGCAGGATAATAGCAGGAGCGGTGATACTGGCTCGCGATATGGTCAACGAGCCGGCCAATCACATGACACCGGCCCACATGGCGAAAATAGCGGAAGAAA
>JAPLHJ010000191.1 GCA_026389675.1 Chloroflexota bacterium
GCGTTCATTCTCGTTATCGATGTCCATGGCCATCTACGGCTTCCACTTCCGCAAGATAGCTGAGGCAAACGCCCGGCAGCTTAAGTTGCTGCAGGCTACGGCCCTGCCGGTGTAGTTGTCCGGCTTAATCTAAAACACTACAATTACACCCGACCATTTACCGGCCGAAGGAGGGCTATCATCGACAGAGTAAAAGTCGCCTTAGTCAGGTGTGACACATATAACGAGGACCAGGTTTACAGGGCCTTAAGGCATGGTATGGAGTTGCTGGGCGGCCTTGGCCTGTTTGTAAAGCAGCAGGAAAAAATCGTTTTGAAGCCCAACGTGCTGCTGGGCTCTGACCCGGCTACCTGTGTAACCACCCACCCCGCCGTCTTCAAAGCCGCAGGCAAGCTCCTGCAGGAAGCGGGCGCCCGGGTATATTACGGCGACTCCTCTTCCATGGGCAAATGCGAGGGCAATTGCAGGCGCGCCGGGCTCAAGCAGATTGGCGATGAGCTGGGATTTACCATCGCCGATTTCGACTCCGGGCAGACGGTCAGCCACAAGGAGGCGCTGCTGGTCAAGAACTTCACCATTGCCAATGGCGTACTGCAGGCTGACGGGATGGTGAGCCTGCCAAAGTTCAAAACCCACGGGCTTATGCGCTTTACAGGCGCCGTCAAGAACCAGTTTGGATGCATCCCCGGCTTTATCAAGGGACAGTACCATGTCAAGCTGGCAGATCCCCATGACTTCGCGGCTATGCTGGTGGATATAAACACTTTTATTAAACCGCGCCTTTACATCATGGACGGTATACAGGCCATGGAAGGCAACGGGCCGCGCGGCGGCAAAGTCAGGAAAATGAACGTCCTGTTGCTGTCGGCTGATCCTGTCGCACTGGACGCTACGGCCTGCCGCATGATTAACCTCGACCCCGAGGTTGTACCAACCTCCAAACCTGGCGAGCAGTCAGGGCTGGGAACTTATCACAGTGAGAGAATAGAGATAGCAGGCGAAAACCTGGAATCGTTCTATACCCCATCTTTTAAGGTGGTGCGCTCCGCTCCCCAGCACTGCAGCAGCGGCCGGCTGCAGACTTTCGTCAGGAACCAGGTCTGCGAGAGGCCGGCCATCGATAAGGTCAAATGCACGGTTTGCGGGACATGTGTCCAGATGTGCCCGGTGAAACCCAAAGCTGTGAACTGGCACAGCGGCGACAAAACCAGTCCTCCTACTTATAAATACGACCGCTGCATCCGCTGCTTCTGCTGCCAGGAGGTCTGCCCGGAAGGGGCGATCTCCATCAAGAACCCCGTTCTCAGCAGGGTCCTGATGAAAGCCTGACCACCGGCATAATGCCGCTGTTACCCGGGCTTCGCTTATTAATTAAGGGGCCCGCTTCTTTCGAAGCGGGCCCCTTAAAATATCTCCCGAAATTGCTTTAACGTTTTGTGTATTGCGGTGCTTTGCGGGCGCGCTTGAGGCCGTACTTCTTGCGTTCCTTGACGCGCGCGTCGCGGGTCAGTAGGCCGTGCTGGCGCAGGGGGCTTTTGAAGCTCTCGTTCAAAACCACCAAGGCGCGGGCGATGCCATGCTTGATGGCGCCGGCCTGGCCGGTCATCCCGCCACCGGTCACCTTGATCACAACGTTATACTTTCCCGAGGTATCGGTTACCACGAAGGCCTGCTCGATCATGCGCCTGTGGTCAATCAGCGGGAAAAGCTCCTGGTAGGGCTTGCCGTTGACGACGATGCCGCCCGACCCCGAGGATAATTTCACCTGCGCAATGGCGCATTTCCTTCTGCCTGTGCCTCGATGATATGTTGCTGTACTCATTTATCAGAGCTCCCTTTGTCAGATTCTTTTGCGCCGGATAGCTGCGCCTCATGTGGGTGCTTGTCGCCGGCATAGACTTTCAATTTTTTATACATTGCCCTGCCCAGCCTGCTATTGGGCAGCATACCTCTCACCGCGTTCTCGATGACGCGCTCGGGGTGCTTTTCCAGCATCTCCCCCAGCTTTACCGCCCTGATACCCCCCGGGTAGCCGGATACACGGTAATAGATCTTGTCGGTCATCTTCTTTCCCGTGACCCTGATCTTGGCTGCGTTGATGACGACCACGAAATCGCCCGTATCAGTATTGGGGGCGAACATGGTCTTGTGCTTGCCGATAAGCAGCTTCGCTATCTGCGTGCACATCCTGCCCAGGGTCTGCCCGCTGGCATCTATCAGGTGCCATTTCCTCTCGATTTCACTCGCTTTAGGTGCATAGGTTTTCATATTTAAACTCCGAATTATCCGCGTAAATAACCTTCATAAGGCAAAGGCCGTGCGCCGGCGCTGTCGGCCCGGCCAGGCTCAGTTTTTTCATCTCTAATATATTATTAAATTCCTCGATCGTAATCTTTCCCGTCCCCACCTTTATCAGTGTACCCACGATATTTCGTACCTGGTGCGGCAGGAACGATTTAGCCCTGATATGGAAGGCCACTTTTTCGCCTTCCCTTTCCACTCCCGCAGCATATACACAGCGCACCGTGCTCTCCCGCCTGTCCCACCCCGTGACGAAGGAGGCGAAATCGTGCTCTCCAATGAGCAGTCCTGCCGCCCTGTTCATGAGTCCGGCGTCAAGACCCGTCATCACGTGGTAACACATATCGTTCTCCACCGCCACCCGGGGCCTCCTGTTCATTATCTGGTAGCGGTACTCCCGGCTCACGGCTTCCTTCATAACATTAAACCTGGCGCTGACTGCAGTAGCGCCGGCTACCGCGATATCCTCCGGCAGGAAGTGGTTCAATCCGCTGACGAACTTGCGCGGGTCCAGGACAAAGCCAGTCCTGAAGCTGACCACCTGTCCCCTGGCGTGTACCCCGGTATCAGTCCTGCAGGCCGCTGAAACGCGCCTGCGCTCACCGGTCAAGCTAAAAATAGCCTTCTCCAGTTCATCCTGTACCGTAGGGCATCCTTTTTGCCACTGGAAGCCGTAATAACGTCTGCCGTTATATTCGACTACGAGAACGATTTTCCCTAAATTATTAAAGAACTCCACCGTGGATGTGTAACTTACTCCACCATCTCGATGAGCGCCATGGGCGCCCGGTCACCTTCACGCATGCCGAGTTTTAGCACCCGCGTATAGCCACCGGGCCTCGACTTATACCGCGTAGAGTACTCCCCGAAGACCTTATCAACCACTTTTTCATCAAAAATGAAGGCGAGGGCACGCCGCCGCGAAGCCAGGCCGCCCTCTTTGCCAAGCGTAATCATCTTATCGGCCAAACCCCTGGCTTCCTTGGCCTTGACCAGCGTGGTGCTTATCTTGCCGTAATTCAACAGGTCAGTGACCAGATTGCGGTATAAAGACCAGCGATGCGCGGCCGGCCTTCCTAATTTCTTCCCGGAAAGCTTGTGTCTCATTCGTTATCACCTTCAGGGCCGTTGCTTTTGCTACGCCCTTTCTTCTTTTTCTCTTTTTCGACCGGCGCGCCGGTTACTTCAACTCCAAATTCCTTCAAAACGGCCTCGACTTCCTCCCTGGATTTGACGCCGAATCCGCCAAATGACATCAAGCCCTCAAGCCCTTTTTCCAGTAACTGGCCGGTCATGGTTATGCCGCCCCTGCGAAGGCTGTTGTAGGTGTGCGTGGAGAGGTTGAGTTTCTCCAGCGGCATGTTGTAAACATCAGCAGGTATGGATTTCTGCCATGCTTCAACTTCCTCTTTGGCTGCGATGGTCTTGGCTAACCCTGTAAAGCAGTTGAATTGCTCGATAATTATGCGGATGCTCTCGCTCAGCGCCTCTATGGGGTCTATCGTATTATCGGTCCAGATCTCCAGCACCAGCTTCTCTTTGCCGGCGCCCTGGCCCGGTCCGCTGCTCTCGATAGTATAATTAGCGCGCGTTACCGGGGAGTATATCGCATCGATCGACATCTCCTTGCTGGTACCCTCGCTGGTCACGATTATGCCGACGTTATCGCCGGTACTGGCGGGCTGGTATCCCTTATCCACCCTTACATTGAACTCGATATCCAGGTTGGCCTCGGGGGAATCCAGCGTGGCCAGGATTAGATCGCGATTGACGATCTCGAAGTCCAACGGATTACTGGACTCGATATCCCCTGCCCGCACCTCTTTCCGGCCCTTGATCTTAAGTTTCATCTTGCCAACCTCGGCAGATTTGGACAGTATCTTGATGCGGATATCACGGATATTGAAGAGGAATTCCAGAACATCCTCTTTCATGCTGGGTACTGTGTCGAACTCCTGCGTGATGCCCTCGATGAGAACTGAGGAGATAGCCGCACCCGGCAGCGAGCTGAGCAGCACGCGCCTGATGCTGTTGCCTAAAATTACCCCGAACCCTTTCTCAACGGGTTCAACAACGAACCTGCCGTAATTATCCTGGTAATTGGTGCATTCAATTTTTGGTAAAGCTAATTGGACCAAAAATCCTCCTATCGGGAATAGAATTCCACGATCGCTTTCTCGTTGAAATTCGTTTTTGTTTCACCGCTAACGGGCAGTGAAAGAACCTTGCCGGTCATGTTCTCTTTTTCCAGTGCCAGCCACGCCGGTACATCCTTATCCTCGATTTTTTCGACCAGTGTCTTATAGTATTCACTCTTGGTGCTTTCTTTGCGCCATTCGATTACATCACCGGCTTTTACCAGGCATGAAGGGACATCCGTCCGGCGCCCGCTGAGCTTGATATGCCCATGACGGACTATTTGCCTCGCCTGGCTGCGGGAATCGGCAAACCCCAGGCGGAATACCACATTATCCAGCCTGCGCTCAAGCAAAACCAGCAGGTTATCTCCGGTGATGCCCTGCATACGCGACGCCTCGTCAAAGAAACGGTGGAACTGGCGCTCTAAGGTGCCGTAAGTGTACTTGGCCTTCTGTTTTTCCATGAGCTGCTGGCCCAGTTCGGTCACCTTGGGACGGCGCTTCCTGCCTGCCGCATGCGGACCGGGAGGTGTATTTCTGCGTTCAAGAGCACACTTTGCAGTGAAGCACCTCTCGCCCTTCAACATAAGCTTGGTGCCGGTACGGCGGCATAGACGACAATAAGCTTCAATATATCTCGCCATATCTTATACCCGCCTTCGCTTTCTGGGCCTGCATCCATTATGCGGCACAGGCGTAATGTCTCTTATCCCGGTCACCAGAATGCCCGTGGCCTGTATGGCCCTGATGGCAGCCTCACGTCCGCTGCCGGGACCGCGCACGAATACCTCTACCTGGCGCAATCCGTGTTCCTTGGCCTTGGCGGCAGCGCCCTGCCCGGCCATTTGCGCCGCGTACGGCGTGCCTTTGCGGGAACCCTTGAAGCCTGCCGTGCCCGAGCTGCCCCATGATATCACCCCGCCTTTACTGTCGGTGAGTGTGATAATGGTATTGTTAAAAGTCGATGTGATAAAGGCTTTGCCTTCATGCACCAACTTGCGTTCGCGTTTCTTTGTCCTGACCTTTTTTTTCTGCGGCATATTACCTGGTTACTCCTTTATTTCTTGGTAGCGCCGCGCTTCTGTCCGCGCCCGGCGACCGTCTTCTTGGCTCCGCGCTTGGTGCGCGCATTGGTTCGGGTCCTCTGACCTCTCACCGGAAGGTTCCTCTTATGCCTTATACCACGGCGGCTGCCGATCTCGATCAGCCGCTTGATATTCATAGTAACCTCTTTGCGGAGCTCACCCTCGACGCTGAATTCCTTATCTATCTTCTCACGGATGCGGCTGACTTCCTCATCCGTAAGGTCCTTGACTTTCTTGGCGGGATCTATCTTCAGCGCCGTCAATATTTTCTTGCTGCCGCTGGGGCCGATCCCATGAATATACTGGATGGAATACTGTACCTGCTTTTCCCTGGGTATATCTACACCTGCAATACGAGCCATGTTCTATTCTACTCCTGTGACTATCCCTGCCGCTGCTTATGCTTGGCAATTACGCAAATCACCCGCACAACGCCGCGGCGCCTGATTATTTTACATTTCTCACAACGTTTTTTAA
>JAPLHJ010000079.1 GCA_026389675.1 Chloroflexota bacterium
CGGCCAATCACATGACACCGGCCCACATGGCGAAAATAGCGGAAGAAATCGCAGCAGCAAATGGAATTAAGGTAACCGTTTTAGAGCGCGGACAGATGGAGAAGGAAAAGATGGGGGCGCTGCTGGGAGTCGCGCAGGGAACCAGTCAACCGCCTAAATTCATCGTCTTAGCTTACCGGGGGGATACTTCTAATAAAGATACCCTTGGATTCGTTGGAAAGGGTTTGACCTTTGATTCCGGCGGCATTTCCTTGAAGCAGCAGGAATTTATGTCCGACATGAAAGGCGATATGTCGGGTGGCGCCGTGGTAATTGCGGCCATAGGTGCAGTAGCCCGGTTGAAGTTAAAAATAAATATTACCGCTATTATCCCGGCTACCGAGAATCTTCCGGGTGGACGGGCGCTTAAACCCGGGGACGTACTAAAGGCGTCAAATGGCAAAACCATCGAGGTAGTCAATACAGATGCTGAAGGACGCCTGATACTGGCTGACGCGTTGTCGTATGCCGTCCGGCAGGGAATTTCTCCGCTTATCGACCTGGCGACTTTAACTGGCGCCTGCCATGTTGCCCTGGGCGATGCCTACGCCGGCGTTTTTACTAATAATCAGGCTCTTGTTGATAAAGTCGTCAAAGCCGGAAATGAATGCGGGGAAAACCTATGGCAGCTTCCTCTGCCGGATGAATATAAAGAATTGAATAAAAGCGATATAGCCGATATTAAGAATTCCGGTGGCAGGTATGGCGGCGCCATCACAGCGGCGCTTTTTCTGCAGGAGTTTGTGAGTGACACGCCCTGGGTACATATGGATATCGCCGGTCCCTTCATGACTGAAAAGACCAAAGGCGCACTGGTGAAAGGCGCTACCGGGTTTGGTGTGAGGACACTGGTCAAACTCGCGTCAGATCTTAGCCGGAAAAAGGTAGGTAACAAATGAAAATCGAATGGTTCGGGCATTCCTGTTTCCTGCTGACATCCGCTTCAGGGATGAAGCTGTTGATGGACCCATTTAAAGCAGAGAGTTATCTCAATTATCCGCCGGTGAGGGCAACTGCGGATATTGTAACGGTCAGCCATGAACACAATGACCATAACTACCTTGTTGACATAACGGGTAAACCGGAGATTTTACGTGGCAAACTTGATAAGAAATTCAATGGTATTCACGTAAAAGGGTTAAGCGCGTTTCACGATGATGTCCGGGGTAAGGAGCGCGGGATAAACACGATATTCTGCGTGAATATGGATGATATAAATATCTGCCACCTCGGCGATCTCGGACACGTGCTGACGGGCGGGGAAATCAGCCAGATCGGGAAAGTAGACGTGTTGCTGATCCCGGTTGGCGGCGTGTTTACTATCGACGTTGACCAGGCAGGTAAAATAGTCAGTGAATTAAAACCCGGTATTACTATTCCCATGCATTATAAGACCGAGAAATGCCAGTTCTTGCAGTGGTCATCTGATGATTTCATCAAGGGGAAAAAGGGTGTCAAAAAAACAGGCTCAAGTGAAATTGAAATCAAAGCGACTGATATCCCTGCCGAACCAGAGATAATCATCATGAAATACCCGGGTTAGTGGGCTTATTCCTGGCCGGCTGAAAGCTTAATATAGGCAATCCGGGCAGCTTCGGACTCGGCGGTTTTCCTGGTTTTACCCGATCCTACGGCCAGAACTACGTTACCCAATGAAACCGACACAACGAAAACTTTGTCGTGGTCCGGCCCGGTTGATTCGATTATCTCGTATTCCGGCAATGTTTTAAACTCAGCCTGGGTAAGTTCCTGCAGCATGGCTTTGAAATTTGACGTGAATTTACCTGATTTAACGGCTGCCAACTCCTTGCGGAATACCGACGTGATGAATTGCCTGGCAACGTCCAGTCCACGGTCAAGAAATATGGCCGCTGTCAGCGCTTCAAAAGTATCAGCCAGGTTATTGCGTTTGCTCCGGCCACCGGACGCCTCTTCGCCTTTTCCCAGCACCAGGTAGTTTCCAAGTTTGATATCTGCTGCCTTTTCGGCAAGTTTTTCCTGTCTTATCATGGAAATCCTGATTTCAGTCAGCTTCCCCTCGGCCAAAGCCGGGAATGCATGATAGAGTGCCTCGGCTACTACCATATTGAGGACGGCGTCACCCAGGAATTCCATTGTTTGATTATCCCCGGTCTGATGGCCGGGATTTTCATTGGTATATGAAGTGTGGATGAAGGCCTGACCGAGAATGGCAGGGTCATTGAAAGTGAAACCCAGGGATGATTGCAGTTCATCTAAACCAGACAAATTATATAACCTGGTATCACGGGATCGATTAGCTGAATTCTTCCTGCGCCAGGGCGGTGATGATCACGGAAGGTATACCGAAGACCGGAAACACTATGCAGGAGGAAATGGCCCCGGCCAGTGCAAACGGCCAAATCCTTCTCTGCAGGGCATAAACGCCGCCGATGATAGATATGATGCCTATGAATACCAGGACAAAGGGTACGGCAAATAATTTGGAGATAATCTGCTCCGTTTGCTGGATTATCACCGGGTCTATGCCCATGACTTCGTGAATGGTCTGGAATACCGCACTCAGGATAACAAAATATATGCCGCCGACCATGCCGATGGCGCCCGATACTATGTCCAATATGCCAGCCATTATAGGTTTCCACGTGAGTTTCATGGTATTCTTTTCTCCGGTAAGTCCAAATCCTGGAATTTATTATTAGGTATACCTGATTTTAACAGTTACTGTCAATATCATTATCACAAATATGAAACGGGTTATCGTCCTGGATGAGGATGTTGATACAAAACAATCGCTTTGCTATAATTCCAGCGCTCTGGGGATTAGTCTAGCGGTAGGACAGCGGACTCTGAATCCGTGAGCCCTGGTTCGAATCCAGGATCCCCAGCCAAATCTTATGGCGCATTCGTCTAGGGGTTCAGGACGCTGCCCTCTCAAGGCAGAGATCACCGGTTCGAATCCGGTATGCGCTACCAAACCTTTCTTTATCCCCCAAATTGAAGCTAATATTTGCCATCCTGAAAAGGGACTGCATGAAGGTCAGGGATATATTAAGTGCGCAGAGTTAACAGGTAAGTTAACATCGCCTCCAATCCTGTGTTATCTGCCCTGTCATTGCGGTCAACTACGGCCACGTATTCATAGGCAGGTATGTATGTTCATTCATGAAAAATCATAGGTCTAAGGTGACTACTGTTCTTCTATGCTATCATTGCTGATCTTTTGAGGGCATGCCACTCTATTCAACAAGTCGTACTGCCGGAGGTATCCATGACTTGTCTACCACCTGCTTCTGCGGCCAGTACAGTCGCAGTGTCAATGAAAAACCGCCGCTGGCGGGAGCTGGCAACCAGTTGGGTATCATAGCAGAGTCAGGCGAATCGCGCTGTATATAAAGATCAATTGAGCCGTCGGGATTCTTTGTCAGAGGCGGGTCACTTAATGAGCCCAGACAATATCTATTGATCGGGTTGGCTACAAACAGGATTTTTTCATTGTATAGAGTAATCGACCAGAAGCCGTTTACCGGCGGTATGTCATCCTTGCTGAAATGCAGCACATATTTGTTATCGCTTGAAAATTTAGCCCCTTTGCTGCTGGTTGACGCCGAGGCATAGAAAGCGTCATCAATTAAATTAGCACCCAGACCTCGATAAGCTATGGCCGCTCTCAATGTATAGTCAGTACCATAATTGCCAGTACCGTACGGGAGCTGCCACCCGTTCTTGATCACACCCATTCCTGCGGCAGGAATCCTGTCCAGAGCGGACTTATAGCTGGTCTGGATTGCTGACTTAGCACTGTCATCCAGCCTCGCAAAGTACGATTTGAAGTCGGCTCCTGGCCTGATGCCTATCTTTGCTATCCTATCCAGTAACGGCGCATCTGCTTCGTAGGGAGGGTTTTCAACCATCAATTGGCAGACACAGTTGAAATAATTGGCTGCATCCAGAGCCAGCAACTGGTTCAGAGGCGAAACCCTGGTATTGACATTAGGATCGATCGGAACATTAGCCGGCGGCACATAATTGGTGCCCCATGCAGAGAGCGGCGTCAGCTTCAGCTGGTCCTGAAGTTTCGAGACGTTCTGGTAGTCGGAAGGACCGGTACAGGCGATGCGGCCGACTATCCAGACCCACCGGGTCGAAGACTTCATTTCCGTGATGCCTTCAGGTAATTTGCCACTCCAATTCGGGCCAGTGATGGCAAAATTACCGGATCCGGTGCCTGTAGTGCGTGAGCCGGGCGAGGCAAAAGAGTCCGTCCAGTAGTTAAGCATGGGCATCAGGTAGTAGCGGCCCTGGGTGTCCGGCAGAGAAATGATAACAGGTTCTTTCGCAGTATCAATCCATGCTGATGAATAAAGCGTGTCAGCATTAGGGTTTACTACATTGGTAAATGTCGCATCAGGAAATACCTTCTTATTGCCGAATTGGTTGGCCGGTGCACCATTCGCGTTGGGTGTGGGGACTGCTGTGAGGACCTGCCGGGTCAGGTCCATGATAACCAGCGGGAAACCGTAGACAGTGGCATCATAGGCGATTTGCTGAGCCTCTTGCGGACTGATGGTTTGCTGGACTGAGTCCTCCCGAGGAAAACATCCGGAAGCTACGATGCTCACAATGATCAGGAAGACAATAAGAGTCGTACATTTGCGCAGAATTACGTTTTTCATAAAACACCACTCCTTTCTGCTCGCCTATCCCAATAATGGTACCACCTTTTAAGTTAGAGTTGCTAAAAGTAAAGCTTCTGGAACTGGAGGTTGATAAAGGGGAAATCAAAGCTACTAAATGACGTAATCATCGGTATGTATATCCATCCATAATAAAATGCTATGGTTCGTTCAATTTCTTCAGGGTCGTTTTATATAACTTAGTTCCTATCTCTGCAAGAGTATTAATGTGGCCTATCCTGGCATCTTTATCATCTGAAAATTTAAAGTCATATTCCAGTTTATCTAACAGTGCGACTGTGATACCCAATGCAATTTCCGCAATGTCCATGCTTAACCTCCACAACTCTTATTTATATGATTAAATATTCGGTGTGCTAATACTAATACAAGGCGATTTTAATTTCCATAAAATCCGGAACGGTATACACAGTAACAACACAGGGCACCTAACAGACTGAGGCGGTAGTAACGAATAGAACG
>JAPLHJ010000146.1 GCA_026389675.1 Chloroflexota bacterium
GCCGATCTCCTCCGGTGACATATAAATGGCATATCCACCCAGCTGATGCACCGCCAGCTCGAAGCTCATCCTGGTACGCAGGGACGGCTTTTCAAACAGCAGGGCGATATTCTTGCCCGCCAACACCTGGGGCCAGGCCTCATTTTTGCTCTTTATGGTTTTCTTAACTAACTGTTCTGCTTCGCCCGCAGCGAAATCGGCGACCGAAAGTATATCCCGTTTAGTCACTTCGCATTTACTCCTGTACAAGCTATCAGTATACCACATCTGTTTCAGTATGATATTACCTGTCAACCTGCCCGTCGCTGCTTTTGTAGCACGCTGATATCGAGCTATACTAATAACAGCAGGCATTGGTTTACCCGCATGCAATATAACAGACTATCACCCCAGGAAGAGAAGATAATCCTGCACAAGGGGACCGAACCGCCCTTCAGCGGGGAATACGACGGGCTGTTCGAAGACGGCGTTTACGTATGCCGCAGGTGCAATACGCCTCTCTACAGGTCCGCGGATAAATTCCATTCCGGATGCGGTTGGCCGAGCTTTGACCAGGAGATATCAAGGACGGAGATAACCTGCGCAACCTGCGGCGCCCACCTGGGCCACGTCTTCGCAGGCGAGCGCCTCACCTCCAAAAATACCCGCCATTGCGTAAACTCCCTGTCGCTGCGCTTCATACCCGGTGAACATGACTGAAACTGTCGAAACGGCGGTACTGGGAGGAGGCTGCTTCTGGTGCACCGAGGCCGTTTTTTCCAGGTTGAAAGGTGTTCTCAAAGTAACGCCGGGCTATGCCGGGGGCAACGTTGATAAACCTACCTATCAGCAGGTCTGCGGAGGAACGACAGGTCATGCGGAAGTGAATAAAATCGACTATGACCCGTCCGTCATCAACTATACCGAGCTGCTCGACGTCTTTTTCCATGTCCATGATCCCACCACGCTTAACCGGCAGGGCAACGACTTCGGTGAGCAATACCGTTCCATAATCCTCTACACCAACGATGAACAAAAAACCTCGGCGGAACGGTTTGTCAGTGAATTAAAGACAAACGCTGAATTCAAACGGCCGATCGTTACTGAAATAAAGCGATTATCGGCTTTTTACAAGGCTGAAGGCTATCATCAAAGCTACTATGAAAATAACAGCGGGCAACCCTACTGCCAAACGATCATTAAACCCAAGCTGGACAAATTCAGACGGAATTCCCCTGGATCATTGAAAATGCCTTGATCCCACCGCCCTTCGGGCTAAGCAAAACCTCAGTTCCTAACATCGCAGGGATGATATATAATTAGCCCACTACCGTGGAAATAAGGCCGGGCAGGTGGAGATGTCAAAAGAAAAACCCCTTTTTATACTCTTCGACGGCAATGCACTGGTACACCGCGCTTTCCATGCCCTGCCGCCGCTGACTATCACGCGCAGCGGGGAGTTGGTAAGCGCCGTACAGGGCTTTGCCAGCACACTGCTAAAGTTGCTGCGTGAGAATAAACCCGACTACTGGGCTATTGCCTTCGACCGCCATGCCCCTACTTTCCGGCACGAGATGTTCGAGGATTACAAGGCGCAGCGCCCGAAGACTCCTCCGGAACTCATCACCCAAATAGAGCGCGTACACCAGCTTGCCGGGGCTTTCAACCTGCCCATTTTCGAGATGGACGGCTACGAGGCGGACGATATCATCGGCACACTCAGCAGGCAGGCAGACTCAAAAGGCATAGATACTTTGATCGTGACCGGTGACAACGACATGCTGCAGGTGATAAAGCCCGGTATACGCGTCATGTCGCCCAGGCGGGGTTTTGCCGATACCGTGGTCTATGATGAATCAGGTGTACGTGAGAAGTATGATCTCAACCCTTTTCAGCTCATCAGCTACAAAGCGCTGGTGGGCGACCCCTCGGACAACATACCCGGGGTAAAGGGCATAGGCGACAAGACTGCAGTGAAGCTGCTCCAGCAGTACATCGACCTCGACGGCATTTACAGCCATATAGATGAGGTGGAACCCGAGAGATTACGCACGCTGCTTAAATCCAACCACGAATTAGCCATACAAAACCGCAAGCTGGCTGCGATAGTCACCGATGTCCCCATAACATTTGACATGCCGTCCTGCGCCGTCGGTGCATACGACCGCAATAAGGTTGTGGAACTCTTCCGCGAACTGGGATTCTCCAATATGTTGTCACGCCTGCCCGGGGAGATCGGCGCTGAACCGGCTGAGACTCCCAGGCCCACAGAAACCTCGAAAACCAATTACCGGATTATCAGTATCGAAGCCGCGCTGGACGAACTGGCGCTTCGCCTTTCTTACACCGGGACATTTGCTTTATCAGTGGTTCCCGCAGGTGACGATGCAATGCAGACAAGCCTGGTTGGGCTATCCATATCACCGGCCAGGTGCGAAGCTTACTATATACCGACCGGGCACATGACGCTCGGTCAGATCGAGCAACTGCCGGCTGACAGGGTACTCAGCATCCTGAAACCCTTTATAGAGCAGGAACGTTACGCCCGCATCGCTTACGATGGCAAGTTTGACATCGTATTATTAACACAGGCTGGTTTAAAACCGGGCGGCATGTGCTGCGATATATTGATCGCCGCGTACCTGCTGGGTGAAAAATCGTTAAAGCTAAAGGCACTGGCCTTCAATAAGCTGGGCATAGAGATACCCGAGTTATCCGAATTAATCGGAAGCGGAGCCAAACAGGTTTCCCCGGCGCGTTCCTCCATAGAGCAGGTCTCACAATTTGCCTGCAGGGATGCCGACATTGTACTCAGGCTGAAAGAGTCACTGGAGCAGGAACTGCGTTCCGAAGAATTGTGGAGCCTTTTCAACGATATCGAGATGCCTCTCGTTTCCATCCTTGCCGAGATGGAAATGCACGGCGTACTTCTGGACCGGGCACTGCTGATAGAGATGTCCGCCAGCCTGGGCTCAGATATGCTCGGGCTGGAAAAGGAGATCTACAACTGCGTGGGGCACCAGTTCAATATCAACTCACCCCAGCAGCTATCAGCGGTCCTTTTCAACGAACTGAAGCTTAAACCTGCATCTGCGCGAAAGACGCAGAGCGGATACTCCACCGATGCTGCAATACTGGAGGAGCTTAAAGATGTTCACCCCGTCATCAGGTTCGTCCTCGAGTACCGCCAGCTTGCCAAGCTTAAATCCACTTATTCCGATGCCCTGCCGCTCCTGATTAACCGGAAAACAGGACGGTTACACACCAGCTTCAACCAGACCGGCACAACTACCGGCAGGCTGTCATCCAGCCAGCCCAATCTGCAAAACCTGCCAATCCGCGGGGAGACCGGGTCCAGGATCAGGCAGGCCATTATCGCCCAACCCGGTTGGCTGCTGCTTTCCGCTGACTATTCGCAGATAGATTTGAGGGCGCTGGCACACATATCCCAGGACGCAGAACTGATTGCCACTTTCCAGAGGGATGAGGACGTCCATACACATACGGCTTCAGAGGTCTTCGGCGTACCCGATGCTGAAGTCACCACAAAAATGCGCCGCGCTGCCAAAACGATCAATTTCGGCGTTATCTACGGTATGAGCGGCTACGGCCTGCAGCAGGCCACCGACCTCACCAGGGAGGAAGCGGAACTTTTCATCAGTACCTACTTCAAGCGTTACCCGGGCGTGAAAAACTACATCGATAACACCAAGCGGCAGGCGGCTGCCCTCGGCTATGTTCAAACCGTGCTGGGACGCAGGCGCTATATACCCGAGATCAACTCAGCCAACCGCCTGGCGCGCGAGGCTGCCGAAAGGATGGCTATCAACATGCCCGTGCAGGGAACCTCCGCGGATATCATCAAGGTGGCCATGGTCAACCTGCACCGCGAAATGGCCAGGCGGGGCCTGAAAACCATGATGACACTGCAAGTACACGACGAACTTGTCTTCGAGGTGCCGCCGGCTGAAATGGACGTCATGAAGCTGCTGGTGCAGGATATCATGCCCGCCGCCATGAAGCTCTCAGTGCCGCTCAAAATAGACGTCAAGACCGGCCCTAACTGGGGCGAGATGGCCTGATGCCGGAACTCCCCGAAGTCGAGACTATCAAGAATGCGCTCGAACTATGCTTAGTCGGCCGCACCTTTTCAGCTGTCAGGATTATCGATACACGTCCCGTGCAGAGGTTATCCCCGGACGAATTCTGCAGCGGGTTGCTGGGGCGCAAAATTACAGGCATATCCCGCCGCGGCAAATACCTGATAATAGGTCTCTCAGCCGGCGGTAATCTCATAATCCACCTGCGCATGACAGGCGCCCTGCTATGGAACTGCTCCGAAAAAGAACCGTTTACACGCGTTGAGTTTTTCTTTGACGGCGGCGGCCGCCTCGTTTACACGGATGTCAGGCGCTTCGGCACCATGTACCTTGTTACAGACCCGAAAGAGGTGGTGGGAAAACTCGGCATCGAGCCGCTCAGCCGCGGCTTCACCCGCCAGGCACTGGCCGACACGCTTAAACCGCACAGCCTGCCGGTAAAAACGTCCCTGCTCAACCAGGAACATATCGCCGGTATCGGAAACATGTACGCCGACGAAGCGCTGTTCGCTGCTAAAATACATCCGCAACAGCCTGCAGATTCGCTCACAACCACTCAAATCAGCAGGCTGCGCCAGGCAATTAAGAACGTGTTGAAAAAGGGGATAAAGAATCAGGGCGCCAGCGTGCGCAACTACCGCGGACCGGACGGCAGCAAAGGCAGAGCACACGAGGAATTCTGCGTGGCCCACCGTGAAGATCACCCCTGCCCGGTATGCGGCAGTCCCATCAAACGTATAGTGGTAGGCCAGCGCGGGACCTATTATTGCGCACGCTGTCAGCGCCACAAATAAATTATTATAATGAGTAAACCGTGACTAAAAAGAAGCAGGATATCAATGCCCTTATGAAGGACCTGTCGAGTAAGGACGGCATTACACGCAACAAAGCCAGGATCGCGCTGGTGGAAATAGGAGCACCATCGGTAGAATCCCTGGTAAAAACATTGAGTGACCCCAGCCAGGCGGTCAGGTGGGAATCCGCCAAGGCGCTGGGGCAGATCATGGACCCACGGTCCATCGATGCCTTGGTCAAAGCTTTGCAGGACAGGCTCTTTGATGTGCGCTGGCTGGCCGCGGAAGCGCTAATCGCTATCGGCAGTAAATCGGTGAAGCCGGTACTGCAGGCAATTACCGATAATCCTGATTCGGAATATATCAGGGAAGGCGCACACCACGTATTTCATGACCTCCGGGAGGGACAATACGGCGATATCCTGAAACCGGTGATCACTTCGATGGAGGACCCCACATTTACCCTGGATGTGCCTCTCCTGGCGCGCAAAGCGCTGCAAGCAATAGGATAGGGCAAACAATTATGCGTATTATCGAAGTTTCTATTGCATTCTGACTTGCTTTGTGGTAAAAATTGGCCATACGTTGTAAAGGAGGTTATCAATATGCCAGCATGGATTACTAATATCGACCAGCTCGGACCCGAGAAGGTACTGCATGTTTATGATCCTGTTACAGAGTTGCGGGGTGTCGTGGTCGTAGATACCATGTCCTTGGGCGGAGCAGCGGGTGGGACCCGTATGCTGCCGGATATCACTACCGAGGAGATTTTCCAGCTTGCCAGGGCGATGACGCATAAATTCGCCATCCTGGATTTCCCCATCGGCGGCGCCAAGGCCGGTATCTGGGCAGAGCCCTCAATACATGGACCCCAGCGCAAGGAACTGATGCTCTCATTCGGAAAAGCTGTCAAAGCCCTGCTCGGAGCGGGGGTGACACTGGCGGCCGATATGGGCACCGATAACGACGATGTGGCCACGTTCTTTGAGGGAGCGGAAGTGCCCAAGAAGTTCACCGGCCTTTCAACGCAAATGGTGGACGGGGAACCACTCGAGGACCATGCCACCGGCTACGGCGTGGTGGTGGCAGCGCTGTCTGCCTGCCAGTTTGCCGGAGTTAATATAAAGAACGCCAGTGTGGCTATTGAGGGTTTCGGCAAGGTTGGCGGAGGCGTGGCGAGATACATCACCGAGTCGGGTGCCAAGGTAGTGGCCATATCCACGATCGGCGGCGCCATCTATAATAAGGACGGATTAGATGTTAAAGCGCTGCTGGAATCGCGCAAGACGGCCGGGGATAAGGCCGTCATAGAATACAAAAATGCCAAACATATCAGGCCACAGGAGATATATGGCCTTAACGTAGATATCCTGATACCGGGCGCCAGGCCTTATGTTATAACCAAGAAAAATGCCGGCAGCGTAAAGGCCAGGATTATCTCGAGTATCGCCAATATCCCGATGACCGAGGAAGCGGAGGCCATGTTATTCAAGAAGGGCGTCCTGGTAGTCCCGGATTTCATATCCAATGCGGGCGGCGTGATATTAGGCGTGGTGGATGTGCTGGGCGGGACCTCTGACGATGTATTCCGCGTGCTGCGGGATTTCCTGGGGCCGCTTTCTTCACAGATACTGAGCGAATCCAAGCAGCAGGGCATCAACCCCAGGGCGCTGGCAGTACAGAAGACCACGGCCAAGGTGCTGGCAGCCAGGCAACAGCCGGCTGTAGCGCCTGATTTCGTACAGTTGCTCAACGAGATGAAAAAGCGGCTGGGATTAGCCGCCTGATGAGTTTGTACAGGCTATTGAAACAATATTTCGAGGAGGTGCCCTATGGCAGAATCTGCCGCCAAAGCGCTGGCATTGTTACGCGACGGAAGCCATTTCCAATGGTACGTTATCCCCCTGTTGCTGCTGGTTATGTACGTCTACGCCAACGAGGTGGAACGCAGGAACTGGAGCCTGGTACTGGCCGGGTTGGCGCTCTGGCTGATGGATTGGTTCAACGAGATCTGGAACGGGTTGGTCTTCCATTTCACGGGCTTCGCCCCGGTCTGGGGCACGCCGGGCAACGGGAGCTCGCTGGTTATCCTGATCGGCCTCAATATCGAGATCTGCTTCATGTTTGCCTTGATGGGCATAGTGATGTGCAAGCTGCTCCCGCCTGATAAGAACATGAAAATCCTGGGAATCCCCAACCGGCTTCTTTTCGCCATAGTAAATTCTATACTGGCCGTGGGCATAGAGTGCCTGCTCCACTGGGTGGGTGCGTTGACCTGGGAATACCCATGGTGGAATCTGGGCGCACCCTGGCTCATCTGGCTCATCGGCTACATGCCATTCTTCCTCGTCTCCTTCTGGGTTTTCGATATGAAAACGGTAAAAAGCAAGATAATCACCGTGGGCACTATTGCCGCCGTGGACGGGCTGGCCCTGATTATATTTATGGGCATCCTGAACTGGATCTAACAGAATAATCATATAGATTAACCATGGGCCGCCGGTATATACCCCGGCGGCCTACTTTCGTTTTCCATATATCATCCGAAAGTATGGCCTTCAACTAACTATATCGGCCATGTTTCCCAACTACGTACGTCCGGTTAAAACCAACCCGTGCTCCGATTACTTGCGCGCCTATACAGCGTAAACTTAGACCATTCGTTAAAAAGGAGATTTTTTAGTGACTCATCCTGAAACCACGAGATTTCATCCGGGCGGTAACACGGTATCAGAACAGCCGATAACATTTGGCAGTAAGGGCATAAAGCTTAACGGGACTATATTCATCCCCGGCAATGCCGGTAAATCTAACCGTCTGCCCGGGGCCGTCATGTGCCACGGCTATGGTTGTGACCAGGCAGTTTTCGAAAACAGCGCCCGCGCCCTCGCTGAAGAGGGCATCATAACACTCACTTTCGATTTCCGCGGACACGGTTCCAGCGGCGGTAAACTGGATGGCAGCATCATCGAAGACGTAATGGACGCCTGGGAATATTTACACAACCAACCCGAAGTTGACCGCAAACGTATGGGTTTAATAGGCCACAGCATGGGGGCCTTTTCCGCCATCCTGGCGGCCGGCAAACTGAATAAGGCCAGGGTACTGGTTGGCCTCGCCTGCCCGGGCGAGATCAACAACGCGGTGGCCAGGAATACCGGGCACATCGCCCATCCCCTTTTGAGGTACACTGCAGTGCTGGTCTTCCTGATTGCCACGCTGGTTAATAAGCTTAAGGTACGCGTGGAATGGAAAAAATTCATCGAATTCTGGCCGAAGATGAAGCCTTCCCAGGCATTATCCGGCCTGGAGGATTGTTCCAAGCTCTTTGTATTTTGTTTAAACGACCTGATATCCCCTTATAACCGTTTCCTCTATTCATACGCGGCGGCCAGTGAACCCAAGCAGGTCATGATAGGCGCCGGCCATCACAACACCATGATGGAGCCAGGATACCTGCGCACACAATGGCAAAAATGGGTGGTGGGAGCGTTGCACGGCAGACATATTGTATAATCCATTAACAGAACGCTGACAAGGCTATATTTAAGGAGGTTAGCATGGGCATCTTTGAGCGTATAGCCAATTCAATTTTCCGTATCTCCAGGGAAGACAGCCGTAAACGCTGGCTTTTAACACCTTTAGTCGCCTTCCTGTTTCTCTGCTTCGTATCGCTTTTTTTCATCGCGGCCTCCATAGTTGACAGGGCGCTCAAGCTGCCGTCGATCAGCTATATACCATGGACACTTATAGCGGGACTTATCCTGCTGATACCCGGCACGATAGTGCTTGTCTGGACCTGGATTCAATTCCTCAGGGCAAAAGGCACGCCTGTTCCCATCAATCCACCCCAGGAGCTCATCACAGGGGGCCTCTATGCTTACAGCCGCAATCCAATGCTGCTCGGCATATTCCTGATAGTCTTTGCCACAGGCTTTCTCACAGGCTCACTTTCGCTGACACTTTTCTTCTCTCCTCTTTTCGTGCTGTTCTTTTATTTTCAGATTACGCTGGTAGAGGAGAAGGAGATGGAGCTCAAGTTCGGCCAGGATTATCTCGATTATAAACAAAGGGTGCCCCGGTTCTTTCCGAAAATACTCCGTGGTAACTGAACACCTGAGACAGGTACCTTTATACTGAAGGGATGGTAAAGCTAAATCTGCTGCCTTTGCCTGCCTCACTCTCCACCCAGACCTTCCCGCCATGCAGTTCTATGTATTTCTTAACCAGGGCAAGACCGATGCCCGCGCTGCCGTGTATGCGCTGCCGGGATTTATCGGCTTTATAGAAATGATCGAAAACATAGGGCAGATCGGCAGCGTCGATGCCGCTGCCTGAATCACTCACCGAGACAAGCACACCGTTATCTTTACTGACTTTAGCCTGCACGGTTATATCGCCCTGCGCAGAAGTAAAACGGAGGGCGTTCTCCAGCAGGTTATGCAATGCCTGCCGTATGCGGTCGCGGTCTATACTGACCGCCGGCAGATTATCGGCTACCTCAGCGCGCAGGAGCACCTGTTTGTCCTGACAGCGCGCCTGGAACACGGTTATCTCCGAGTCGATAAGCGCACCGAGGTCAGCGGTTTCCAAATTCAGTTTAAGCTGTCCCGCCTCTGCCAGGGAAAGTTCACGCAGGTCAGTTATCAGCCTGTTGAGCAGCACCGTCTCGTCATAAACCGGCGCTATTTGTTCGGGGGTCGGGGTGATAACACCGTCCAGCCACGCCTCCAGGTTTCCCTGAATTATGCTTAAGGGGTTGCGTAACTCATGGGCGACGTCCGCCAGCAACTGTTTTCGGCTCTTCTCCTTTTTCTCAAGCTGCTCAGCCATTGAATTGAATGCATTGGAAACCTCGCCAACCTCGTCATCGCTCCGGTGAACAACGCGCTCAGCCAGGTCTCCCGAGGCAATCTTTTGGGCTGATGAAGCAAGCTGACGCATCGGCCTGGTAACCAGGCTGCTGATAATAAATCCCAACGAAATGGCGATTGCAATCACTACAAAGGCGGCAATGCCCAGCGACCTTTGCGAATCCTCGAGGAAGTTTTGCTCGGCCTGTCCCATAGTCATCGTACCTGTACTGGGGTCTTCGCACATACAGGTTGCATTATGCTGCTGGCAGTAGTCGGTAAACCTGGCATTAGCCGACTGGTTCACCCAGATTGCCAGTACGCCTATGCTCAGCAGGGCCAGGCCGGCGAAAAGCAGGCTGAGTTTTATCGACAGACTATTCATTAGTATGCTCCAGCTTGTATCCGACTCCCCGTACGGTAACCACCGGGTTCTCTTCTTCACCGCCAATTGTGTTGAGCTTCTGACGGATATTTTTTATATGGGCATCAATAGTGCGGTCATATCCCTCGTAGGCTTCCCCAAATGCGGAATCCATAAGCTGCAGGCGGGTAAAAACACGTCCCGGGTTCCTGGCCATTACCGCCAGCAGTTTGAACTCGGCAGAAGTCAGATTGACGGTTTCATCCCGGTATTTTACTTCGTGCCGGTCAAAGTCCACCAGCAGGTCCCCGGTCAACAGCCGCGTTGCGGCTTTTGGCCCCTCCGAGTACCTTCGCAGCACAGCAGCCACCCTGGCCGCCAGCTCCCTGGGACTGAAAGGCTTGGTGACGTAATCGTCTGCGCCAAGCTGAAGGCCAACTATTTTGTCCACCTCATCGTCCCGCGCGGTAACCATAATTACCGGTATATCGGAAACAGCGCGTACCGTGCGGAAGACCTCGATGCCATCCATCACAGGTAAGTTGAGGTCAAGCACGATTAAATCCGGTTTATGGCTGCGCGCCTGGTCCACAGCGCTCCTGCCATCCCCTGCCAGGATCACCTCATAGCCGTCCTTCTCAAGATAAGCCTTTATCAGGTCGCATACCTTGGGTTCGTCATCAACTACCAGTATTTTTCTGCGCGCCATCTGTGTATCACCCTTTACCCGATTTTAGCATACATAAGATAAAGGGACGAAGAGGTCGAGTCTTCGTCCCTTTCGCAGGAGGAATGGATAAGCATAAAATGGGTCATTCTACAGAAAATGTTTACCTGCCGCCGCAACAGCCTCCACGATAGGTTGTTGTTTGCCCGCCTGTCCCGGCTGTATACCCCGGGCAATTAGGGCAGGTAGCACCTTGTGGAACGTATGTGTTGCCCGTCGAGTTATCCTGGCCACTGGCATTACCGCCCTGACCATATCCGGGGCAATTCGGGCAAAGCGGG
>JAPLHJ010000166.1 GCA_026389675.1 Chloroflexota bacterium
GTACCTTTCATAAGAGAAATGCACTAATTGCGGGTCATTGACCAGGAATGTGAAGGAAGGCGGGTTGGAGCTCCCCTGGAAAGCCCGGAAGACCAGCAGTCTCTTGGTTCCTTTAGGCGGCGGCGCATGTGCTGCCACCGCATCCTTTATCAACCTGTCGATGACGTTATCGGGCAACTGCTTCTGCCTCTCGCTCCAGGCCTCCAGCGCGATGGGCAGCACGTTTTTCACACCCAGGCCGGTTATGGCCGATATAAACAAAATGGGCGCATGAGCAATGAATTTCATGCGTTTATCTACCAGTGCAACGTAATCATCCTGGCTGTTGGCTTTGGCCAGGTCCCACTTGTTAATTATCAGCACGATACCCTTGCAGGCTTCCTTGATATAGCCGGCTATATGTGTATCCTGCGCAGCTATAAACTCGCTGGCATCCATAACCAGCAGGGCAACGTCGCAGCGGTTAATAGCGCGCAGTGAGCGCACCAGCCCGTAATACTCCAGTCCCGTACCCGTCTTGCCGCGCTTGCGGATGCCGGCCGTATCTATCAGCACGATATCTTTGTCCTTATACCTGACAATGGTATCCGTGGCGTCACGCGTTGTCCCGGCCGTGGCATCAACTATGCTCCTATCCGCCCCTACAATAGCATTGAGCAACAAGGATTTACCCACATTCGGCCGCCCGACAATGGCGAGCTTCGGTCTCCCGCTATCTTCAACCACTTCACCGGGCGGCGGAAGCTGTTTAACCAGCGCCTCGATCAACTCATTTATACCTTTGCCGTGGTGGGCGCTTATCGGCAGTGGATCGCCCAGGCCAAGCTGGTAGAACTCGGCGCAGGATTCCTTCAATTTCTGGGTTTCCGCTTTATTGACAGCCAGCACCACCGGCTTGCCCAGCTTGCGCAGCTTGTCTGCAATTTCCTGGTCAGCGGCTATCAGTCCATCCCTGGCATCGACAACAAAGATGATGAAATCAGATTCGGCGATGGCCGCCTCCACCTGTTTCTTAATCTTCCTGCTCATTTCAGAGCCGGGCGCCGGCTCCAGCCCCCCGGTATCGATGAGGGTTATCTCGTTATCCAGCACCCGCACGTCAGCAAATATACGGTCACGGGTGGTGCCCGGCAGATCTTCAACGATAGCTATGGGCGCACCGGCTATGCGGTTGAACAGGGTTGACTTGCCTACATTGGGCCGGCCAACTATTGAAACAATCGGATTCATCTGAATACAGCCATTTTATCACGCTGACAGGATACTATTTAATACGTAATACTACGAAAATCCGTGCCGCTGCGTATTTATTTGTACAGTTCCGCGAGCAGCGTGCGCTGGAAATGGAGGCGGTTTTCCGCCTGGTCGAAGATTACCGAGCGGTACTTATCGATGATGCCCACCGCGACTTCCTCACCATGGTGGGCGGGCAACGGGTGCATAACAATGGCATCCTTCTTTGCATACGACAGTAATTTCTCATTCACCTGGTATTCGGCAAAAGCTATGCGCCGCTGTTCATATTCTTCTTCCTGGCCCATGCTGGTCCAAACATCTGTGTAGATAACATCCGCGTCTTTTGCCGCCATGGCAGGCTCCTCCAGCAGCATAATGTGGCTGTCGGTCTGCTCGGCATATTTATTGGCTATCCTCAATACATTGTCCTGCATACTGTATTCCTGCGGTGTGGCAATGAGAAAATTGATGCCCACCATCGCGCAGGCTATTAACAATGAATTGGCAACGTTGTTCCCGTCACCGATAAAGGCCAGGTTTAACCCCTTGAATTTTCCCTTGCGCTCATATATCGTAACAAGATCCGCCATGGCCTGGCAGGGATGCTCATAGTCGGAGAGGGCATTGATCACCGGTATGCTGGCATATTCCGCCATGGTTTCCAGCGTGCGGTGCAGGAAGGTGCGCGCCACAATGCCCTGAACATACCGGCTCAGCACATGGGCCACATCCGGCACGGACTCACGCTTGCCCAGGCCGATCTCCTCCGGTGACATATAAATGGCATATCCGCCCAGCTGGTGCACCGCCAGCTCGAAGCTTATCCTGGTACGCAGGGACGGCTTTTCAAACAGCAGGGCGATATTCTTGCCCGCCAACACCTGGGGCCAGGCCTCATTTTTGCTCTTTATGGTTTTCTTAACTAATTGCTCAACTTCGCCTGCGGCGAAATCCGCGACCGAAAGAATATCCCGTTTTTTCACTTCGCATTTACTCCTGTACAAATTATCAGTATACCACATCTGTTTCAATATGATATTACCTGTAAACCTGCCCGTCCCTGCTTTTGTAGCACGCTGATATCGAGCTATACTAATAACAGCAGGCACCGGTTTACCCGCATGCAATATAACAAATTATCGCCCGAGGAAGAGAAGATAATCCTGCACAGGGGGACGGAACCGCCCTTCAGCGGGGAATACGACGGGCTGTTCGAAGACGGCGTTTACGTATGCCGCAGGTGCAATACGCCTCTCTACAGGTCCGCGGATAAATTCCATTCCGGATGCGGTTGGCCGAGCTTTGACCAGGAGATATCA
>JAPLHJ010000274.1 GCA_026389675.1 Chloroflexota bacterium
GCCGCCATGCAGTTGACCGCCGATATCTTCGGCTTGCCGGCCGCCAGGCCACACGTTTACGAAGCCTCCGGGTTGGGCGCTGCTATCGATGCTGCCGTAGGCGTGAAGGTGCATCCCGATTTCAAGACTGCCGTTGGCGAGATGACCCATCTGGGGGATGTCTTCGAGCCCAACCAGGATACGCGGCGCATATACGACAGGCTGTATAACGAGGTCTACCTCAAGATGTACGACAGGCTGAAGCCGCTCTACAAGGTGATACGGAATATAACGGCCAGGTAATGCCCCTTGTTGCCCTTCGTAGCGGTAATCAAGAGTTCACGGCGGATGTATTTACAATGAAGTCAAGATTATCTGTCAGCTGAATAACAAGCTTTAGAATACTGAATCGTCGGGATTATAAGGCTGGACGGCGAAAACGGCGAAATCCCATAAATTTAACAGGGTCTGTCTGCTTAAAGTTCATTACATAGGCAGGAGGTTAGCATGCCCATTGTGAGGCCGTTTAAGACGACGTACAACTGGGAATACCTGGAAAAGGTGCTGAAGCGTCAAGTCACGCAAGGGCCGGTACCCATTATTGAATTATTTCCCGACGCTGAGATTATGTCGGAGGTCACAGGCATCGATTATCCGGCGGCCAGGGCAGTAGAACTTTTCACCAATTCCGGTCAAATAGTTGATGATCAGGAAGCGCTGGAAATGGGCATCAGGCTGATTGAGCTTAATGTAGCTTTCAGCAAAGCTGTTGGCTACGATTATGTCACGATGATACCGGTGATTCCGATGACCAAGACCCGCCGGGAATTGGCTACCGATACAGACCGGCGCAGACAGAAAAGGGCCTGGAAGGAAGAGGGCCAGGGTATTATCACCACGCGCGAAGAATATGAAGCCTATAAATGGCCTTCTCTTGACCAGATAAGCATGCTTGCCCTTGATTACGCAGCGGGAGTTATGCCCGACGGCATGAAAATCATGGTCATGTACAACGGAATTTATGAAGATCTGAGTGAACTCATGGGTACCCAGCACATGGCTATTAAAAGCATAGAAGAACCGGAGTTGGTGGAGGATATCCTTGAGCAACTCACCCGTATTGCTGAATGTGCTATCGACATGTCTGCGGCGCATGCAGGTACCGGGGCCATTTTTTATTCGGATGACCTGGGTTTTAAGGGAGGGACGACCCTGTCTCCACGTTTCCTGAGGAAGTACTACATACCCAGGCTCAAGCGTATTAGTGATGCATGTCATAAGAAAGGTAAGCTATTTCTCTTTCATTCCTGCGGGCAGGTCATGGCTATCATGGAGGACCTGATAGCAGCCGGCATAGATGCCAGGCATAGCTTCGAGGACGCCATCCTGCCGGTGGAGCAATGGTATGACAAATTCCATGACCGTGTTGCCATCCTGGGTGGTGTGGACATGGACTTGATGGCGCGCGGGACGGTAGACGAAGTGAAACAGCGCACGCGACAGATATTAGAGCATTGCGCGCCGGGAGGAGGCTACTGCATGGGGACCGGCAATTCTGTGGCAAATTACGTTAAAATCGAGAACTACTATGCCATGCTGGACGAAACGCGCAGGTGGAATGAAGAGCACGGCTATTGAGTATGGTACTTAATAGGGGGAATGGAAAACCATGA
>JAPLHJ010000250.1 GCA_026389675.1 Chloroflexota bacterium
CCCGCCAGGCACAGCATGCCGCCGATGAGTAACGTCGGGGGAGCGCCGACCGTGCTGGCGAGCGCACCGTATATCAAGCTGCCAAAGGGCGCCAATCCCATAAACGCCATCACATAGAAGCTCATGACGCGCCCGCGTTTAGCATCATCGGCCACAGTTTGCAAAAAAGTATTGCAGGCCGCCATCATTGATACCATGCCAAAGCCCGTGAGTGCCATTGAGAGCAGGGTGAACCACAGTACCCGGGTGAAAGAAAGCAGCACCAGGCCAGCTCCGAACAAACAGGCCGCGATTATTATGATTTTGCCGATTCCCAGAATATTCTTGCGCGAAGCCATGAAGATGGCGCCAACCAAAGCGCCCGTCCCGATGCCTGCCGTCAGGAAGCCCAGGGTACTTGCATCGCCTTTGAGCACGTCCCTGGCAAATACCGGCAGTAATACGGGATACGGCATGGCAACCAGGCTGGTATAAGTCAACAGCAGTACGATATACCTTATCGGAAGGAAACCGAAAGAATATCTGAAACCCTCTTTCAATCCGGCGAGGAAATCAGCCTGGCCCACAGTGGCTGCCCTGGGCGTGATTGTCATGGCCAGAAGGCAGGCGATGACTGCGATGAAACTCAATCCATTCAGCAGAAAACAAAGCCCCTCACCTATGGTTGCTACCAGTATCCCTGCAACGGTGGGCCCAATCAACCGCGCACTGTTGAACAGCGACGAGTTCAAAGCTATGGCATTGCCGAGGTCCGCCCGGTCATCCACCATTTCTATTACGAATGACTGACGGGTCGGCATATCAAAGGCATTGATAGTACCGAGGGTTGCGCTCAAGACTACCAGGTTCCACACGGCGGCGTTGCCTGTAAGGACCACAGCTGCCAGCACCAGGGCCTGGCACATCGCAAGGGATTGCGTGATAATCAGAATCCTGTGGCGGTTCAACCTGTCCACGAGCACGCCGGCAAAAGGCGCCAGGATAAAATTGCAGATCAGGCCCGAGAATGCCACCAGTCCCAGCATGAAAGGCGAGTTGGTCAGGCTGTAAACCAGCCAGCTCATGGCCACCTGCTGCATCCAGGTACCGATGAGCGAAATGCCCTGGCCTATGAAGAAGAGGCGGTAATTGCGGTAGCGCAGGGCACGAAATATACGTGCCAGCCCGGTCGGGTCATTGGAAACCTGTTCAGTCGATGTGGTGTTTGTTGTCGGCACGCGTACTTTTACCTTGCCCCTGTAATCTTCTGATAATTCATCTTATCTTTCTCATACTGCTCATAGAATTCGGCGATCATGTCGCTGATGGGCAGGTGATACGGGCATCTTTCCTCGCATTCATGACACTTGGAACAGGCGGCCGCCTTCTCCATCAAAATCCCCCAGAAGCCATTGTATAGCGTCTCTAAGGGCAACCGCGCCGCCAGGCTGGGATATGTCATGACAGTCGAAATAGCGATGCCTTCCTTACAGGGCTGGCAGTAATCACAGCGGTGGCAAAAGCGGGTGCCTAATTGCTGCTTAAGCCTCGCCATCTCGTCTTTTTCCGCCCCGGTCAGCGCATGGAGACCATCCAGTATCCCTATTATCTCTTCTATCTCATGTGCCTTCTCTATGCCTGGGATGGTCAGGACATCAGGAAACTGGAAGAGGTATTTAAAGGCGATGGTTGCGTTGGAGATCATCCCGCCCGCCAGGGGTTTCATATCGATGAAGCCAACGTCATGCTGCCGGCACAGGGGTATAAGGGCATCGGCCGCTTCATCCGTGACGAAATTGAAGGGGAACATAATAGTTTCAAAGCGCCCTGAGGCCACTGCTTTCTTCGCCACATCCAACTGGTGGCTGGTAACACCGATATGCCTGATTTTCCCGGCCTTCTTTGCATCCTCCAGCGTAGACATAGGTCCCCCCGGCAAGAGAACGAAATCAAGTGTGGCAAAATCGCTCACGCTGTGGAGCTGGTAAAGGTCTATATATTCGATCCCGAGCTGGGTCAGGCTCTGCTCAAGGTGTCTGGCAATTCCCTCGGGTTTCCGTGACAGGGTCTTGGTAGCAATAATCAAGCCTTCCCGGCGTCCGGCAATGGCCTTGCCTATGCGCTCCTCGCTGGTTGTATAGCCATTGGCGGTATCGATGAAGTTTACTCCCATGTCCAGGCATCTCTTGACCACTGCTACCGCTTCATCCTCGCCAAGCCTCTGGATGGGTATCCCACCAAAGCCAATCCTGGTTGCCATCATGTTGGTTTTGCCAAGTCTTATTTTCTCCACTTTATCACCTTACCGAAATATTAGTGATAATTATTGTATCACCAACATGGTTAGAGCTATTATTTAGTGTCAGGTTGATTTTCAGACATTAAGGAGGATTCAGTCATGGATCTACTGGTTGCCATCAACAAAAGACACTCAGTGAGGGCTTTTAAACCCGACCCCGTGCCACAGGATATCTTGAAGAAAATAGTCGAGGGTGCGTTACGGTCACCGTCCGCTTCAAACAGCCAGCCGTGGGAGTTCGCCGTGGTGAGCGGTGCGAAGCTGGAAGAGATAAAGCAGGCCTATATAGAGAGCTCGACCAAAATGCCGGTACTCGACATACCGATACCTTTTCAATACCCTGAACCGTGGCTGTCGAGACGCGCTGCCGTCCAGGCCGGCGTCCTGGAAAAGTTGGGAGTGGCGCGTGAAGACAAGCAAAAACGCGCCGAATGGGGGCAGTTCGGCTTTAAGCTCTGGGGCGCGCCAAGCTGTATTTATATTATGATCGAGAGCGCCTTCCACCATGCGGACGGCGGCACCAACATGTGGAACCTTTTCGATTGCGGCCTGGTAGCGCAGGACATCATGCTGCTCGCCACCGAGCACGGCCTGGGAACCATACCGGCCATCATCCCGGTGCTTTATCCCGATATCCAGCGCAGGGTGCTGGACTTGCCGGCTTCCAAGCTGATGGTGCTGGGCATACCCATTGGCTATGCAGATGATAAGAACCCTGCCAATCAGTTCCGCACCAGCCGGGAACCGTTGGATAAAGTTGCCCGGTTTTATGCATAACCGGTCGTCTGCCGGTGATTGACGGGCGATGCCTGAAAAGGTAATATCTTTGATATTCCCTGGGATATAGCTAACATCGCGCTCATACAAAATAAATAGCAAGGAGGCGGACGTGAAGAAAAAGGGGAGTATTGGTAAAGCCGGTAAGATCGTTCTGATTGTACTGCTGGCTATCATTGTGCTGCTGTTCGGAGGAGGCTTCGCCTACTATTCATCCATCCTCAACAGCCCGCAACCTCAGATTGACGGCAACCTGCGGGCAAAGGGATTAAACGGCAGCGTTGAGGTTATCCGCGATGCCAACGGCATACCGCATATCTATGCTAAAAATATGCATGACCTTTTCTTCGCGCAGGGCTATGCGCAGGCGCAGGACCGCTGGTGGCAGATGGAATTCTTCCGCAAAACCTGCGGCGGCCGCATCGAGGAGCTCACTGGGAAGAAAGCCGGCCTGGTAAACACAGATATCTACCTCCGCTCTCTCGGCCTGTACGACGTATGCAAAAAGGCATATGACCTCTACACCCCCGACCAGCGCGCCCCGCTGGATGCTTTCGCGGAGGGAGTAAATGCTTATATCTCCGGGCGCTCACCGGACCAGCTTTCGGTCAATTACAGCATACTCGGGCTGACGGGCGTGAAATTTAAGGTCGAACACTGGACAGCGATGGACACACTCGCTTTTGGCAAGCTGATGGCCTGGGACCTCGGCTTGAGCCGCGACCTTGAGATCACACGCACAAAGCTTTACAGCCTTCTGGGAGCAGAGATGGCCGAGAAATGGCTGGTGCCGGCATGGCCCATCGGTCAAAAGCCCACTACCTTGTTAGACGACGATATCCAGGCACTGGAAAAGTCGGCTCCGCCGGTCACTCCTGCCACCAGTGCAACATCTTCACAGCCGCTCACCGTGACTGCAGGGCAAACCTATGAGGACGCGTCCATTGGCCTTAAGCAGTTAATCGGGGAGCAGGCAGGCGCGGGCAGCAACAGCTGGGTGGCCACTGGTAGCATGACACAGAGCGGCAAGGCACTGATGGCCAATGACCCGCATCTTGGCATACAACAACCGTCTATCTGGTATGAGGTCGACCTCCATTGCATTGATGATGGCTCAGGCCAACCTTTTGATGAAGCAGGCTTCACCTTTGCAACATTTCCGGGGGTCGTGGCCGGACATAATAGTTATATCGCCTGGGGCGAGACCAATGTTTACCCTGATGTCAACGACCAGTATATTATAAAGGTCAACCCGGATAACCCGCTTCAATACGAGTGGAACGGTAAGTGGCGGGATATGACGGTGCGGGAGGAGAAGATATCCTTCGGCGACGGCAAGCCCGCCGTTAATATCAAGGTGCGGCTAACGCATCTCGGCCCCATCACCAACGATAACAAATATGATTCGAAGACCGGGGAACCCGGCGGTTATAACAATAAAGACCCCCTGGCCCTGCACTGGACAGCGCTGGAGCCGAGCCGGATCGCCCTGGCCATCCTTGCGCTTGGTAAAGCCAGAAATTGGGACGATTTCCGCAGCGCCCTGAAAGACTGGGACGTGCCCTCGCAGAGCATTATCTACGCCGACACGAAGGGTAATATCGGCTACCAGATGCCCGGCAAGGTACCTATTCGTCCTCAGAATTACGCCGGCCAAGTGCCCGCGCCGGGCTGGACCAGCGAATACGAATGGAAGGGCTATATACCCTATGACTTGATGCCGCGCACGTACAACCCTTCCCGCAACTTCATCGTGGCGGCCAACCAGGAGGTCGCACCGCCGGATTACTATGAATTCCTCAACCAGCAACTCGGGCCAGATGTTAATGCCAACTTCGGCAGCAAATACAACAAATGGGTTTACGGCTACCGCAGCCAGCGCATCTATGAATTGATCAAGCAGCTTGCGCCCAATACTGTAGCTACATATCAATCGATACAGAGCGATAATAAATACCTCCCCGCTGATGAGCTTCTCCCTTATCTGGCCAAACTCAAGTTCGACGATGCCGATGTCAGCGATGCCCGGGATTGGTTGCTCAAGTGGGACCGTTTCTGTAGCGTGGATAGCCCGCAAACCGCCCTTTACGCCGAATTCTGGATGAAGCTGAACAACAATATTTTCCAGAATAAAATGGGAGATGCCGCAAAAGCGGACGGTGTGGACAGGGAGATGTGGGCTGTCAACTTGCTTCTGCAAAACCCTTCCGATCCCTGGTGGGATGACCCTGCGACCAAGGATATAAAAGAGACCCGCGATGATGTGCTCATCCGTTCCTTTAAGGAAGGCTATGCAGCCACGGTAACGGCGCTGGGCAAGGACCGCGGCCAGTGGAAGTGGGGCAGCCTGCACAAGGCGACCCCTGTGAGCAACCCGCTCGGCGCCAGCGGGATCGGGCTCATTGAGTCGCTGGTCAATTGCGGGCCGGTACCCGCCGGAGGCAATAGCGAATGCGTGGACAGCAACGAGTGGTATGCCAGCAATGGTAACTTCTCTATCCGCTTAATCCCATCCATGCGTATAATTGTAGATATGAGCGACCTCAGCAAGGGTGTCAGCATGAATTCCACCGGTCAGAGCGGGCACCCAGGCAATCCCTGGTACGGCGATATGCTAATCCCATGGAGCAAGGTCCAGTACCATCCCATGCTCTGGACGCGCCAGCAGGTGGAGGCAGGCATGGCGCATAAGCTTAACTTGAACCCTTAATCTAAGGAGGCCGTAGAAATGGATAAAGACGTCAGGGACAACTTTATAACAAAATGGAAGAAATATTTCGGCAAGGCGGACCTGCCGATAACTTTCTATTATAGCGATGATGCAAACAGGGCCGACCCTGTTAAGCCCGGCTCGGTGCACAGATGCATCATCGCGGCATTGCAGCAGGTAAGGAAGGGCAAGTCCATGAGCTTCACTTCCGAAGCCATCGGCTGCTTCGGCGGAAAGAGGTACCTGGGGTTTGCCCAGAAGGTCATGCCAAACTTCGAGCATTTCCTCTCCTGTGGTATACCGGGCAAGCTGGAGGGCGAGCGCTATAAAAAGTCTCCCGCTCTGGTAAACCAGGCCATGCAGCACCAGCAGCCTTTCCAGGCGCCCGGCCGCTACATTGTATTCAAACGCTGGGACAAGCTGGAAGAATCCGACGACCCGCAGGTTGTCATCTTCTTCGCCGAACCTGATGTGCTCGCCGGGCTTTTCACGCTTGCCAATTTCGATGAGGAAGAGCCCAATGGCGTGATTGCCCCCTTCGGTTCGGGATGCTCCACCATCGTCTATTACCCTCGATATCTCGGCCCGGCCCTTTGTGGGAGAAAACGAGCTGACTTTCTGCGCGCCTCTATCCAAGTTCCTGGGGATGATAGGTAACATTGACGAGAGTTTCCTGATTACCAAGTCCTGGCAATTAGTACAGCAGAGGATCGGCTGAAAAGCCGCTGTCACTATCAGCCACGCCCTTTGACGGCAGGAACGTTTAAGCGTAATATCTGAACGGTAAAGGGCGTGGCCTGACAAGCTTCATCCCCGAAGCGAAATAAACCTGCAAGGAGGCTATCTTGGAGAAAAAGGAAGAAACCGCTAAAACCGCCCCTCAGAAAAATAAGGCTAAAAAAGCTTTAGTAACGTCTATAATTATCCTCGCCATCATCGTGATACTCTGCAGCGGAGGCATAGGCTATTTCAACTACGTTAACAACGCTCCCCTGCCTAAGATTGACGGCAATCTCAAGGTCAACGGCTTATTCGATAAAGTTGAGGTAATCCGTGATTCCAACGGCATACCGCATATCTACGCCAATAATTTACACGACCTGACGTTCGCACAGGGATACGTGCAGGCGCAGGACCGCTGGTGGCAGATGGAATTCTTCCGCCATGTCTGCGCCGGCAGGATAGAGGAGTTAACCGGGAAAAAATCCAGCCTCGTTTCCTCGGACATTTACCTGAGAACCTTTGGCTGGAACAAGGTGGCAGAAAAAGAATATGCCAGTTATTCTACTGCAAATCGTGCCCTCCTTGACGCTTTTGCCCAGGGGGTTAACGCTTATATCTCTAACCGCAGTCCGCAACAGCTCTCAGTGAATTACAGCATACTCGCACTGACGGGAGTCAAATTCAAGATAGAACCGTGGACTCCCGTGGATACTCTGGCCTTTGCCAAGCTGATGTCCTGGGACCTTGGCTACAGCGGTGACGAAGAAGTGGTCCGCTCGCAGCTTTACAATCTGCTGGGCGCCGAGATGGCTGACAAATGGCAGACGCCACAGTGGGGATATGGCAAGAAACCCACCATCATACAATCCGAGGACATCAAGGCTATGGACGTATCCGGCAATGCCGCCCCCCAGCAGACAACCGGCTCATCCGGTAATCACGCGGCTTATCAAGGACCGGCTTTCGCTAACTTCAAACCGGACCTTACCTGGCTTGCGGGTGACCCCTCCGGCATAGGCAGCAACAACTGGGTGGTCACGGGGAACATGACGCAGAGCGGCAAGCCACTGCTGGCCAACGACCCGCATCTCGGCATCCAGATGCCCTCCATCTGGTATGAGATCGCCCTGCATTGCACGGACGACGGCACAGGCCAGCCCTATGATGTCGCCGGCTTTGCCTTTGCCCCCAGTCCCGGCATTATCATCGGACATAACAGCAACATCGCCTGGGGCGTTACCAACGTCTATCCCGACGTGCATGACCATTACCAGATGAAGATAAATCCCGACAACCCACTGCAATACGAATGGAACGGTAAATGGCGGGACATGACCGTGCGAAACGAGACTATCGATTTCGGCGACGGCGCCGCGCCGATTACCTTCAAAGTCAGGGAGACCCACCTCGGCCCTATCATCAACGATAACAAATATGATCCAACGGGAGCCAAGTTCCTGGGTTTCAACAATACTGACCCGCTTGCGCTCCGCTGGACAGCTCTGGAGCCCGGCAATCTGATGATGGCCATCAACGGCCTCGACAATGCTAAGAACTGGGACGATTTCCGCAACGCACTTAAATACTGGGATTGCCCGTCGCAGAATGTAATCTATGCTGATATCAAGGGCAATATCGGCTACCAGATGCCCGGCCGTATCCCGATACGAGCTAAAAACGACAATGGACTGCTGCCCTCTCCCGGCTGGACCGACGAGTACGAGTGGAAGGGCTACATACCCTATGACCTGCTGCCGCGTGCGTATAACCCGGGACGGGGTTACGTGGTCACGGCCAACCAGGCTGTTGTACCGCCGGAATACTACGATTTCCTGGCCAAACAGCTTGCCCCAAATTTAAACTACAACATTGGCTACGAGTGGAACTTCGGCTACCGCGCCCAGCGCATTAACCAGCTTATCAAAGAACTCGCGCCGCACAGCATACAGACATTCCAGAAAATGCAGGGCGACACCAAGCTCCTCAGCGTAGGCGAGGTGTTGCCCTACCTGGCTAATATCAGGTTCACCGACCCTGCCCTTATCAGCGCCAAGGACTGGCTGGTCAACTGGGATTACACTTTCAATGTCGACAGTCCCCAGGCAGCCCTCTACTCGGAATTCTGGATGAGATTGGTCAACAACACATTCTCCGACCAGCTTGGCACCCTGATAAAGCCGGATGGCGACGACAGGGATATGTGGGCCATCAGCCTGCTGCTGCAGAATCCCAACGACACATGGTGGGATGATATCAATACCAAGGACAAGGTGGAGACACGCGATGATATACTCACCAGGTCCTTCAAGGAAGGCTACGACGCTACCGTGGCAGCCCTGGGGCCTGACCGCAGCCTGTGGAAGTGGGGCAGCCTGCATACCGCCACCTTCGTCAGCAAGCCACTGGGCGCCAGCGGCATAGGTCCGATCGAATCGCTGGTCAACAAGGGGCCCTACCCGGCGGGCGGTACGACTGACGCCATCGACGCCGTTCGCTGGCTGGTCAGTCAGGGCGACTTTACAACCCAGACCATGCCTTCCATGCGCATGATAATCGACCTCAGTGATATCTCGAAAAGCGTTTGCATGAACGCCACCGGCGAAAGCGGTAATCCGGCCAGCCCCTGGTACGGCGATATGATAAAGTCCTGGCTGAACGTCACTTACCACCCCATGCTCTGGACCAGGGACCAGGTGAACGCCGCAGCCGCGCACAAGCTGTTACTTACACCTTAAAAGGCGCAGGATACATGCATAAAGGAGGCCAGATACGGGGGCAGTGGTAAAGATACTGGGTTTTGCCGGCAGCCTGAGGAAGGGCTCGTATAATAAAGCTCTATTGAGGGCTGCTGCTGAACTGTTGCCTGATGGCGCCGCCCTGGAGATCTTCGACCTCGCGGGCATCACGCCGTTTAACCAGGACCTGGAAACCGACCCGCCCGGGCGGGTCAAGGAATTTAAAGCAAAAATAAGAGCGGCCGACGCCATACTCATCGCCACACCGGAGTACAACTACTCGGTGCCGGGCGTGCTGAAAAATGCTATCGACTGGGCATCAAGGCCGTACGGGGACAGCGCCTGGCCGGGCAAACCCCTCGCCCTGATGAGTGCGTCCACGGGCATGCTGGGCGGGTCCCGGGCGCAGTATCATCTCAGGCAAACTTTGCTCTTCCTCGACGTGGTAGCGGTGTCCAAACCCGAGGTCTTCGTGACATTCGCAGGACAGAAATTCGATGATAAGGGCAACCTGACGGACGAGGCCACCAGGGGCGTGGTCGCCGCCCTGCTCAAAGCACTGGTTAACCTGGCTTCCGGGCCTGCACATTGAGGTGCGGGCTTCGTTTTAAAACGCTCGTGAGGAGACCGTCATGAAGTATATAGGGAAAGACAGTAAGGAAACCATTGTCAGGCGGTTTGCCGAGTACGTGTCACCGGGCAAGGCCGAGACCTTCAAAGCCTACGACATGGAATTCATCTTCGGCAGGCGTGAAGGGCCGTACGTGTGGGACGCGGTCAGCGGCAAGCGGCTGATCAACTGCCACAGCAACGGGGGCGTTTTCAACCTCGGCCACCGCAATCCCATGGTGATTAAAGCCCTCCAGGAGAGCCTTAAGGAACTCGACATCGGCAATCACCACCTCATCAGCGAGCAGCGGGCGCTACTGGCCGAAAAGCTGGCCGGTCTGATGCCGGGCGACATCTCCTGCACGGTATTCGGCGTGGGCGGCGGGGAGGCCGTGGACGTTGCCATCAAGCTGGCGCGGGGTTATACCGGAAGGCACAAGGTCGTCTCCGCCATCGGCGGTTACCACGGCCACACCGGCTTCGCGCTGGCCACGGGTGACGAGCAATACCGCAGCCCCTTCGGTCCCAATCTACCCGGCTTCCTGCAGGTCCCCTTCGATAACGTGCAGGCGCTGGAGCAGGCTGTCGATAAAGATACGGCAGCGGTTATATTTGAAACCATCCCGGCTACACTGGGCATGCCCGTCCCGCAGGCCGATTTTTTCAAGAATGCTCGTAAGGTTTGCAGTGAGAAGGGAGCGCTACTCATCATCGACGAGGTGCAGACCGGGCTGGGAAGAACCGGCAAGCTGTGGGGCATTGAGCATTTCGGCATAGTACCGGATATCATCGTCATCGGCAAGGGGCTTTCGGGCGGCATATATCCCATGAGCGCCACCTGCTACAGGAAAGAGTACGAAAGCTTCTTCCATCAGAATCCTTTTATCCACGTTTCCACTTTCGGCGGGGCCGAGGTCGGCTGCCCGGTAGCCGCGGCAGTTTTAGCCGAATCCTCAAAACCGGAGTTTTTAGCCAACGTCAACGAGCTTGCGGCTATATTTAAGAACGGTTTCATTGAACTTAAAAAGAAGCACCCCAATATACTAACCGGCCTGCGCCAGCTCGGCCTGATGATGGGCATCGAGATGGTCAACGATACCTGCGGGCCCATCCTGACCAAATCCTGTTACGACCACGGCATACTGGCCATCTATGCCAACAACGATAAGCGCGTTTGCCAGCTCCTTCCGCCCCTTATCATCGATAAAAAAACCGCGCATGAGATACTTGAGGGAGTGGACGGAGCGCTCTCCGATACCGCAGCATTCCTGGGACTGTGATTTTCTTAAAAAAAGGAGGCGGCAGTGCACGTAGATATTGAACTTCTCAAACAGTTTGAAAGCGGACTGGACCCGGCCCACCCGGAAAAAAGCCGGATACCGGCGCGGGTGCTGGGATACGGGGAGATAAGCACCATCTTCGAGATAGATAGCCCATCGACCCGTGACCTGGCCTGCAAGCGCATGCCCATCTTTGAGACAGAGGACGAGGTAAGCCACTATGAGCGCATTTATAACGAATACAACGCCGTCCTGAATGATGAAATCGGCATCAGCGTCCCCGAATACGGCTTCGCCTGGTTCACGACGGCTAAAGGCAACATCATAGCTTTCGACCTCCAGCGTAAACTGCCCGGTGAATCCATCGGCAACCGCATCATTCATAAATTGGACACAGATAATATACGTACACTTTTTCTGTGCGTTCTTCGTGAATTGATGAAGCTGTGGGCGTTCAACCAGGCCAACCCTGAGCGCGCAATGGGCATCGACGGGCAGATATCCAACTGGTCCGTCGCCGGATTCGACCCGGCCAGCCCGCGGATAAACTTAGGCAATAAATTGCTCTATTTCGACACCAGCACGCCGCTGATGAAAAAGGACGGCAAGGAGCAGCTCGATCCCGAGCTTTTCCTGCGCAGCGCTCCATCTTTTCTGCGCTGGTTCATCCGCTGGCTGTTCCTGGAGGGCGTGATGACCCGTTACTACGATGCCCGGCTGGTAACTATCGACCTGATCGCCAATTTCTACAAGGAGCAGCGTCCGGAACTGGTGCCCCCTCTGGTAGAGGCCGCTAACGGTTTCTACACTACTGAGGGGAAGGCGTTGGGCATAGCTCCCCTGACCGGGAAAGAGATTGAGGCCTATTACAGCGAGGACAAGACCATCTGGGTGCTCTTCCTGGCTCTGCGCCGTTTTGACCGCTGGCTGCACAAATACATACTTCGCAAGCCATACATCTACATTCTGCCAGGCAACATCAAAAGATAGCTCTTTCTGATGTATAATAAGTCCCTCAGGGGCGAATTTTTCGCGCCTTACTATTTACTAAGCGGAGGGATTTAACATGGCACAGATGACCGGCAAGCAGTACAGGGAAAGCCTCAAGAAGATCAATCCCGTGATCTACTACATGGGGGAGAAAATCGACAACGTCACCACTCACCCGGCGTTCATACCGCACGTCAACGCCGCGGCCTTAACATATGAAATGGCACTGGCTCCCGAGTTCGAGGAGCTCTGCTCGGCCAAATCCCATTTAACCGGCGAGAAGATCAACCGCTTCACGCACATCCACCAGAGCCACGACGACCTGATCAAGAAGGTCAAGATGCTGCGCGCTATCGGCCAGCAGACGGGAAGCTGCTTTCAGCGCTGCGTGGGCTTCGATGGCATGAACGCTACCTACTCCATAACCTACGATATCGACAAGAAATACGGCACCGGCTACCATGAGCGCTTCAAGAGCTTCGTGAAAATGATCCAGGGCAAAGACCTTATGCCCTCGGGCGCCATGACCGACCCCAAGGGCGATCGCAGCCTCTCTCCCAGCCAGCAGAAGGACCCCGACCTCTACGTACATGTTATTGAGAGGAGGAAGGACGGCATTATCGTCTCCGGCGCCAAGGCGCACATCACGGGCGCGGTTAATTCCCACGGCCACTTAGTCATGCCCACTGCGGCTATGCGCGCGGAGGATAAGGACTACGCCGTAACCTTCTACGTTCCTATCGATGCCCCCGGCCTGTTGCACATCTTCGGACGGCAATCCAATGATACCCGCAAGTGTGAATGCTCCATGGACCAGGGCAATGCCGAGTACGGCTGCGTGGGCGGCGAAGCACTTATCGTCTTCGACAAGGTTTTCGTTCCCAATGAGCATGTCTTCATGTGCGGTGAGTACGATTTCGCCGGGGAGCTGGTAGAGCGGTTCGCCACCTTCCACAGGCAGAACTACGGGGGCTGCAAGGGCGGCCTGGCCGACGTGCTGGTCGGGGCCGTTTACGCTCTCACCCAGGCGCAGGGCACAAGTAAAGCTTCCCACGTAAGGGACAAGCTGGCCGAGATGATCCACCTTGCCGAGACCATATATTGCTGCTCGATCGCCTGCTCCTGCCAGGGCTTCCGGCAACCGGCGGGGTGCTACCAGGCTGATCCGCTTCTGGCCAATATCACCAAGCTGAACGTAACACGCAATGTCTACGAGATAGCCCGCCTGGCGCATGATATTACAGGTGGCCTCCTGGCCACCATGCCCTCGGAGTTCGACCTCAGGGACCCGTCGGTGGGCAAATGGGTGGACAAGTACATGAAAGGGGTTTCAGACGTGCCGGCCGAGACCAGGATACGG
>JAPLHJ010000039.1 GCA_026389675.1 Chloroflexota bacterium
AACTCATCAGGATGGCCTTGGTTTTGGGCGTCAGCTTTCTCCTCACGTCGTCCGGCATAAGCTCGAAGTTGTTCTTCTCGTAAGTGGGGACCGGAACGGGTACTCCGCCGGTCAGAGAGACACATACCGGGTAAGCCACATAATGGGGGTCTGTCATTATGACCTCGTCCCCGGGGTCCAGGATAGCGCGGAAGGCCAGGTCGAGCGCCTCGCTGCTTCCGGTAGTCACCAGTATCTCTGTCTGTGGATCATAATTGAGTTTATAGAATTTCTTGTGATATCTGGCTATGGCCTCCCTCAATTCGGGTATACCGCGGTTGGAGGTGTACATGGTGAAACCCTTCTCGATGGCCATGATGCCGGCCTCGCGCATCGGCCAGGGGGTTACGAAGTCAGGTTCACCCACGCCCAGAGATATGGCGCCGTCCATGGTGGACAGCAGGTCGAAATACTTCCTGATGCCCGAGGGGGAGATATCGCGGGCTTTTTGAGATATATACTCACGTTTACAGTTCGGTTTTTTTGTATGATGTGTCAAATCAGGCCTCCTCTATAACAGGCGTACGGCGGCGGTTAAGCTACCACGCCCAGCCTGCGGGGTTCACCGTCGTCCTCGAAGATGACCCCGTCCTCCTTGTATTTCTTGAGGATGAAATGTGTTACGGTGCCCTGGACGGCGTCCATGGGCGCCAGCTTCTCTGAGACGAAGACCGCTATCTCCTGCATGGTCTTGCCGGCTATCAGGATAGCCAGGTCGTAGGTTCCCGAGGCCAGGAAGACCGACTTGGCCTGGGGGAAGCGGTAGATGCGTTCCGCTATGACGTCGAAGCCGGTATCCTTCTGCGGCACGACCTTTACTTCGACCAGCGCCCAGACCTTCTCCTCCCCGGCCTTGGCCCAGTTGATGACGGTCTTGTATTTAACTATGGTGCCGTCCTTCTCAGCTTTCTTGATGATCTTTTTTACTTCGCTCAGGGGGACGCCGGTCATATCGGCGACATGTTCAGGCGTGAGCCTGGCGTCCGTTTCCAGCGCCTCGAAGACCTTTTTCTCGTTTTCCATAATATCTCCTCGCACGGCCGTAATTTTCGGGTAAGTTGTATTATAACAAAATTAAAGGATTGATTCGCTATCGCCCGCTAATGACAGCGGTACTCGTAGGGGCGGACATTCATGTCCGCCCGCTTTTGCTGGCGGGTTTAAAAACCCGCCCCTACAAGCCGTTCATCGTGGGGGCGAACCTTCAGGTGCGCCCGGTTATGCCAGCGATGGCTTCATGGTATGCCAGGGTGTGGCCTGCTCGTAGGCATGGGCCGCTCTCAGCAGGGTCTCCTCGCCGAAGTGCTTGCCGATAAACTGCAGGCCGACCGGGAGGCCGTCCGCAAAGCCGGCCGGTATCGAGACGCCGGGGACGCCGGCGATATTGATGGGCAGAGTGCATATATCGCTGAGGTACATTTGAACCGGGTCGTCGGCCTTCTCGCCGATTTTGAATGCTACGGTGGGAGAAGTGGGTGTAACCAGTACATCACAAGAATCGAAAGCCTTATCGAAATCCTGCCGGATGAGCGTCCTGACCTTCTGCGCCTTTAAATAATAGGCGTCGTAGTAGCCGGCGGAGAGGGCATAGGTGCCCAGCATGATGCGCCTCTTGACCTCGGCCCCGAAGCCGAACTGGCGGGTCTTCTCCATGGCTTCCCACATGCTGGTGGTATCCCGGTAAGAGTAGCCGTACTTTACACCGTCGTAGCGCGCCAGGTTGGCCGAGGCCTCAGAAGGTGCGAGTATGTAGTAGGCCGCTAACCCGTACCTGGTATTGGGCAGTGATACGTTGCGGTCCACCTTTGCGCCCAATTTCTCTAATTGGATGATTGCTGCTTCTATAGCCTTGCGTACCCCGGGCTGCATGCCCTCGACGAGGTACTCGCGCGGTACGCCGATACGCAGTCCCCTGATATCTTTGGTCAGCGCCCTGGTATAATCCGGCACCCCGAGCGGTACGGTGGTTGAATCCCTCTTGTCATGTCCGGCTATGGCGTTGAGCACGATTGCGCAGTCCATGACGTCCTTGGTGATCGGGCCTATCTGGTCAAGTGAACTGGCGAAAGCCACCAGGCCAAAACGGCTGACCCTGCCGTAGGTCGGCTTGAGCCCGACCACACCGCAGAAGCCGGCCGGCTGGCGGATGCTGCCACCTGTATCCGAGCCAAGGGCATATATGGTCTCGTCCGCGGCGACCGAGGCCGCAGAACCTCCGCTGCTGCCGCCCGGCACGCAATCGAGCTTCCAGGGGTTGTGGGTGGTAAAGAAAGCCGAATTCTCCGTCGATGAGCCCATGGCGAACTCATCCATGTTGGCTTTGGCCACAATGACCGCGTTGGCTGTTTTGAGCTTTTCTACAACGTGGGCGTCGTAGGGAGGGACGAAGTTCTCCAGCATCTTGGAGCCGCAGGTAGTGGTGACGCCTTTCGTGCACATGTTGTCCTTGATGATCATGGGTACGCCGGTCAGGGCGTTAACCTGGCCCCTGGCGATGGCTTTGTCCGCCGCCGCGGCGCTTTCCAGCGCAGTGTCTGCCGTAATGCGCATGCAGGCCCGCACTTTGCTATCAACCGCTTCAAGGTTTTTTAGCACGGCCCGGGTAAGCTCCGCCGAGGACACCTTCTTGTCCTTCAGAAGGGCATGGGCTTCGTGGATGGTAAGGCGGTGCAGGTCATTCATCGTTTATTCCAGGACGGCATTGACCTTGAAGGAATTGTCCTCCTGGGCGGGTGCGTTGGATAATACTTCAGTTACTGGCAGGGAAGGCCCGGTTTCATCCTCACGGTAAATGTTTTCCAGCGCCACCGATTGCGAAGTGGGTTCAAGACCGGTAGTATCTACCTGTTGAAGAATATCCATATTTTCAAGGATACTAGAAAGCTGGTTGCGGAACTTCTCCACCTCGGCATCGGAGATACCGAGCCTGGCCAAGAGCGCGATGTGCCTTACTTCTTCGTCAGTTAATTGCATTGTCTTGTACCTTTGTGCCTCTGGTTGATTTAGCAGTTGAGAATTATAACATAGAAGCAAGTAGCGGTATTAATATTCAATGGTTGCTGAACTATTGTCCGTGGCTATTTGTCTTAAGATGACATTAAGTAGCACTAAACAAACATACCGATGTTTGTTCGATGACATTCCAACGACCGCACTTCGTGACCCCGCTTATTAAACACTTGACAAGTCCAAATCGATACTATATATTGTGCACAAATATATTGCGTGCAAAGCATGGTTAATATTAACAGTATTACAGGGATTATTCTGGCCGGCGGAAAGAGCACCCGCATCGGTGCCAATAAGCCACAGCTGAAAATTGGCAAAAGCTATTTGATCGACCGAGTTCTGGATACGCTTTCCCAATTCACATCGTCCATCCTTATAGTGACAACCGAAGACCAGTTAGGCCTGGCAAAATCCGCCACGCCGAGCGCAAGGATGGTGAAGGACATTTATCCCGGAAAAGGTCCACTGGGCGGCATCTATACCGGACTCATGCACGCGGAAACCTGTTATAGCCTGGTTGTCGGGTGCGATATGCCTTTTCTGAATAGCGGCTTGATCAAATATTTGATCGATGGAGCGTCCGGCTTTAACGCCGTCGTACCAAAAATTGGATGGATGATCCAACCACTGCACGCAATATATTCAAAGAGCTGCGTGCCATCAATTGAGGCATTGATCCGGGAAGACCAGTTGCAGATCATCAAACTTTTTAACCTGGTAAACACAAGATACGTTACGGAAAAGGAAATAGATCAGTTTGATCCAGACCACCTCAGCTTCCTGAATATCAATACGGAAGGCGACTTGCTGAAGGCCGAGGTAATGATAGGGGGCAAGACCAGCCCAAAGAATGTAAAAAAGCGAGCCTACTGAACAAATGCATACTAATAAAGCCGTCCATCCCGGCGTGACCGTTTGCGGCCACACTTATGACCAATACCTTGATATGGTCAATGCCTTCCATAAACACATTGCCCCTGGAGTGGTTATTGGCGGACTAATGGTAGACCTGGCATACCGTAACCTGCCACAAGGAGAATTTTTCGACTCAATATCGGAAACCCGTTCCTGCCTGCCGGATGCCATCCAGATATTAACTCCGTGCACCATAGGTAACGGATGGCTGAAGGTCGTTGACCTGGGACGGTTTGCCCTGACGTTATTTGAGAAGCACAGCGGCAACGGCGTCAGGGTATACGTGAACAGCCGCAAGCTCGATGACTGGCCCGAGCTTAAAGCTTTCTTCTTCAAGCTGGTACCTAAAAAGGAACAGGACCCCCAAGCTTTGATGGCCGAGATTTACCTGGCCAACACATCTATCTTCGATACTATGAAGGTCCAGGTCGATCTGACTTGCCTGAGGTCACGCAGCAGCCGTGACGTTGACATTTGCCCTCAATGCGGAGAGGGTTATCCTTCGTGCGATGGAGAAATCTGCCTGAGTTGCCGGGGCAAAGCCCCCTACTCATATTTTAGAGAGCCGGGGTCGAAGAATGGCTAAGAACAATCATGGCCCATTCACGAAATAACTGAAGAGGATGTGAACAGATCATGTCATGGAAGAAGACTACCTGCGTAATGTGCGCCGTCCAGTGCGGCCTCGAGGTCGAGGTTGAAGGTAACCGGATCATCAAAGTCCGCCCGGACAAGGACAGCCCGGTCAGCGAAGGGTACGTCTGCCGCAAGGGCATGAAAGTTGCTTATCACCAGCACAATGCCGATCGTTTGCTCTACCCACTGAAGAAGGTTGGAAGTGAATTCGAACGCATATCCTGGGACCAGGCGGTCAGCGAGATCGCCGCGAAGCTAAAGGTCATCCTCCAACAACATGGCCCCCGTTCTTTGGCCTCCGTGGGGGGTGGGGGTGAATTTAACTTCTATCCGCTCCGGTTTATGGCTATGTTCGTTCATGCGCTGGGCTCGCGGTACCAGTACTCGTCCGCCAACCAGGAGTTTGCCGGACGGTACTGGGCGCACGGGCTGACAATGGGAAGCCAGATGCTGGATTTGACCCCCGACTATGAGAATACTGAGATGCTGATGGCTGTAGGCTGGAACGGGATGATGAGCCACCATATACCCCAGGCCCGCAGAGTGTTGACCAGGATCTCAAAAGACCCTGATAAGCTGCTGGTAGTCGTCGACCCGCGGCTTTCAGAAACTGCGAAAATAGCGAATATCCACCTGGCCCTGCGGCCGGGTACCGATGCGCTGCTCTTGAAATCGATGATCGCTATTATCCTGAAGGAAGGTCTGCATAATCAGGAATATATCAACAAGCATGTGGACGGATTCAACGAGATATTGCCCTGGTTTACCGGTTTTGACGTTGATGGCGCACTTAGGACCTGTGAACTGGAATACGGCCAGGTACTGAAGGTCTGCCGGGAATTCGCCAAACGCCGGTCTTGCCTCCGCGATGATCTTGGCATCCTCATGAACCGGCATAGTGCGCTCAACTCGTACCTGCTGGTTGTTTTACTGGCCATCTGCGGCCGCATTGGAGTGCCGGGAGGAGATTACCTGGGCGGTGGGAAATTGTACTCGGACCCAAACGACCCCAAAACCTGGAGAACAGCGGTGACCAACATCCCTGCCATCGCCGGGATGTTTCCTCCCAACGTCATGCCGGAAGAGATTGCCAACGACCGTCCCGACCGGCTCAGAGCCGCCTTCGTCCTGGCATCCAATCCCCTGCGGTCATACGCCGATACCAATGCGTATGAAGAGGCATTCCGCCGGCTCGACCTGCTGGTGGTAGCCGATATAGCAATGAGTGAGACGGCAGCGCTTGCCCACTACGTACTGCCTTGCAGGTCGACCTACGAATCCTGGGCCCCGGCGGCGATGGACGCAATTCTCCCTGCCAGGATTGAGCCCGGAGACGGCGCCTACAACTCAGGCCCCCTGAGAGTCTACGGCCGGCTGCGCCATCCTGTCGTGGAGGTAGAGGGAGAGCAAAAGGAGGCAGGCGAAATCTTCACGCTGCTGGCCGATGCCATGGGACTGATCCCCGAACTTCCTGAGTCGCTCCACCATGCTGGTAGCAACCTGAGGAAATACCGGGATGCATTAGTGGGCTACCTTATGGAGCATCCTGAAGACGCTATGCGCGTGCCCTTCATTGTGGCCAAAACTCTCGGCAACGCTATTGGTTCGGCGCACCTGGCCACCTATTTCACAATGTTTCTGCAGAGGTCCGCGGCCAGGCAGGAAGAGGGAGCAAGGGCCGGGTTCGAAGCCGGACCGGACCAGGGGTTGGCCATATACCAGGCCATCCTCGACCATCCGGAAGGTGTGCTGGTCGGAATACAGGAGTCGGGGAAGAACCTCGGCAAAGTGGCTACGAAGGAACACAAAATCCAGCTTCACGTCCGGGAGATTAAAGATTGGATAAAGGAAATCAACCCGGCTGCGGAAGAGGCGCGGCTCAAAGCCGATAACAAGTTCCCGCTGATATTGATGGCCGGACGGCATATGGACATGAATGCCAATACCGGAATGCGGGACCCCGCATGGAACGAAGGCAGGCGCGCCTGCACGCTAGCCATGAACCCTGCAGATGCGGAGAAATATGGATTTTCCGACGGGCAAATGGTGAAGGTTATTACCGAGGCAGGCGAGGAAGCGTTAGATGTGGAAGTGACCGAAGATGCCAGGAAAGGGCAGGTCGTTATTCCCCATGGATTCGGCCTGGTCTATAACGGTGTGAAATTCGGAGCCAACGTGAACCGGTTAGCCAAGAATACCAACAGGGACCAGTTCGGCACGCCGATGCACCGCTATATACCCTGCCGTGTTGAGGCCATTTAGATAGGATACAGCAAACTGACCGTTGTGAAGCCAAGGCTATCACATTAAAGTAATTCTGACTCTCACATCGCTTCAGGTGTGTAACTGCGTAGTTTAGCCCCATGATTTTTATTATGCGTGAATATACATACCGATGTCTGCGTCATTTGGTAGCTTCAAATTTTACGCATGGTTGCACAGACATCAGGGGATTACCACTATTACTTGAGGCCACTGTGGACAATTCCCGAACTCCTGTTTGAGAGCAAAAAGCTTATGCCGGCTCTACAACAATTACTTACAGGAGGATAAGATAACCGACCTAAAATATTCTGAATGAGGCTTTGACGTATTTTTACCTACCATGTCACACTGGCAACCGGTTACCAAACGTCAAAGTAGGCAGCCGTTTCATCGTAAATTAAAAGGCTGCGATTACCTCTCAGGCCATCTGACCTGGAATCACAATAGACTATTAATTGCATGCAGGGATCATCAGTTTACCGGATGATAAAGTGGTTATTTCTTCTTATACTTTTTATCGTATTCAAAGGCCAATCTGATCCTCGCCCGATAACTGACGATCTTGCCTTTCTCAACATGCACGTACAATTTTTGCACATCAGCAACATGTACGCCCTTAACTGTCTTAGATGCCGCTGCCACAGCAGCTGCAACAGCCCTCTCCCAGGACTCAGAACTTGACCCTATTACAGTTATTACCTTGGCTACACTTTCTTCCATGAAAACCTCCTTTCTATTAAGCCACTCACTTTGTATCCACTTACTGCCATGAATGCTATAAATACAAGGATATCGGTAACTATTTCTCTTCGATCGCGGCAGCGGGAGCGTTTTTCTTTACCGATTCAATGCCGGCCTTGGCACTTTCTTTGGTCGTGTACCCCTCCCCAGAACTGGCTATTGCCTGGCCATTGGATGCCACGAGCCTCCAGCGGTATTCCCCTTTCTTGTCCTTGAACAGTTCAAATTTAGCAGCCATGTTTTACCTCCTTTAAATTTATTTGATTTAAGACTGCTTCTTTCCTTTTATCAGAAGTCTAGAATCTATTTATTATTTGATCATGCCTTTGACTGCCTGCATCAGGGCTGTTGCCACAAGGTTGCTGGACTGCTGCCGGTAACCGCCTCCCATAGCACTGCTGGAGACCACTGCGTTTACTATTGCCTCCAGATTGCTGCCGCCCTTGGACTTGGTACTCATAAAGGACATGCCGGCCTGCAGCAGATCGTCTAACCCGAAACCATCATTGGCCTGCTGGCCCTGCTGACCGCCCGACCCTCCCAGTAATGAACCGAGGACATTGCCGATCACACCACCCTGCTGCTGAGGCTGAGCCTGGGACTCCTGCCCGCCTGACCCTCCCAGCAGTGAACCAAGCATGCCGCCGAGCCCACCGGCCTGCTGCTGGGCCTGGGGAGCCTGCCCGCCTCCCAGCAAGGTCTGGATCAGCGTCATGGCATTGGCCGGGGTCACCTGCTGGCCCTGGTATTGCTGTGAAGCCTGTTCCAGGCCCTTTACGTAAAGTTGAGAGGACCCGCTCTTGCGCTGGCGCAGCATCTGGGCGGCATACTCCAACTGGTCGGCCGGGTCAGCCCCTTTCTTCTCTCGCATGGCCTGGGTGATGACTTCAAACGTGTCCACCATGTTGTCACCGTGGTCATGGTTGTTGGTGTCAGCTTCGTTTAACTGCTGCCTGTTGTCAGCAAGTGTACCGGTGACCGATTGAAATAACTTTGCCAGGTCCAAACCTTTTGCTTGATCAGCCATATGATTTTCCTCCAAACAGTATTATTTAAAGAGAACTGGGGACTATAAAAATGGCATCACCTCCCACGGCAACCTCATATGTTGTATATTTGCACTTTCCCCCAGCATTGTCAATCTGGTAAACGTATAAGATTGTAATGCACACTACTACCCCACCTGGATATTCATCTTTCCCTCTGATCAAAACAAAGACATTGATTAAGCGACTATGTAAATAGTACAATCAATTCGGGCATAATAGTACTTGAGGCCGTGGAGCATTTGCCCGGGAATCACATTTCTCAATCTATGAATGAGCAGATTAACTTTGAATCGATAAAACTGCTGGGAATAGGCATCGACAGGGGGTATTAAAATTATGAACGGTGACAGTGGACAAGATGGGCGAAAAATCATAGGAGAACGAAGGCGGCGGCCGGATTCGGCGCCACCGGGTGGACGTGAACGGGCCGGGACGCCTCAGCGCCGTGAATCCCAGGGCAGCGGCGGTTATAGCAGTGGCGGTTATGATACAAGCGGCGGGTTAGACTCGGGCGGTGGCCTGGACTCCGGTGGAGGGGGGTTGGGCAATTTAGGTGGATTGATCGGGTTAATAGGCAGCGTGTCAGGGTTGTTTATCGGTGGCGGTAAGGGCAGTAGTACCGGTGCAGGCACAGGGACAACTGCTTCAGGCAAGAGCGGCTGCCTAACGGGGAACATGGGATGTTTCTTCCTTATCATCATTATCGCAGTGATCTTAATTGTTTTCCTCCTCTTTTCGGGTGTCTGCGACAATTCTCTCAGCATGGACCAGCTGCAAAACCAATCTTTGCCGGCTACACAATCTTCAGAGCAGGATAACACCTTATCCACACAGGCGCTTTCGATCAACCCGGCTACCAGCGGTCAAAAGTGGCTGGTCATGCTCTACCAGGATGCGGACGACCGGGCTCTGGAAAAAGATATCGACGTGGACCTTAATGAAGCCGAAAAGGTCGGCTCATCAGGGTTGGTCAAGATAGTGGCGCAGATAGATCGCTTTAACGGAGGCTACAGTGGTGACGGCAACTGGACCAGCACCAAGCGTTTCTTAATCAGCAGGGACGATAACCTGGGAAAGTTGAGCTCACAGGAATTAGCTGACCTGGGCGAATTGAACATGTCCTCGGAACAGACCTTAATCGACTTCGCCACCTGGGCGATTCAAACATACCCATCGGATAGGTATGTCATCATCCTCTCCGACCATGGCATGGGCTGGCCGGGTGGTTGGACCGACCCATCTCCCAAAAGCAGCGGCGACCAGAGCACACCACTGGGTACCCGGCTGGGAAACCTGCTCTATTTGAATCAACTTGACGACGCACTGGGACAAATCCGTATCAGGACCGGTATCGATAAGTTCGAACTGGTTGGCCTGGACGCCTGCCTGATGGGACAGCTTGAGGTCTTCACTGCCCTGGAGCCGCATGCCAGGTACGCGGTAGCTTCCGAGGAGGTCGAGCCTTCTTTAGGTTGGGCATACGCCGGCTTTTTGAAGCAGCTTGTTGAAAACCCCAATATGTCAGGTGCAGAGCTTGGCCGTGCCATAGTACAAAATTATATCGATGATGACCAGCGCATTACTGACAGCAGGGCACGGGCAGATTTCCTGGCTGAGTCTTCACCGTTCGGCCGCGGCACATCGGATGTTTCCTCCCAGGAGCTTGCGCATGAAATCGGACAGGATTCCACCTTAAGCGCAATAGACCTTTCCAAAATCAACCAGTTAAACGACAGCCTGAATCAACTGGTTTTCGCTTTTCAAAAGGCCAAACAGCAATCGCTGGCCAGTGGGCGTACATATGCACAGAGCTTCACCAGCGTTTTTGGTAGCCAGGTACCGCCATCATACATCGACCTGGGCAACTTCCTGCAGGTAGTAAAGCAAAAAAACAGCAATACCGAGGTCAACCAGGCAGCCGATGCCGTGCTGGCGGCCATTAGCCAGTCGGTCATCGCCGAAAAGCACGGCGCCCAGAAACCGGGAGCTACGGGTATTGCGATTTATTTCCCTAACTCGCAACTGTACCAGAACTCTGTCACCGGTGCCCAGTCATACACAGCCATCGCCAACCGTTTTGCAGCCAGATCACTCTGGGACGATTTCCTGGCTTTTCACTACACCGGCCGTCAATTCAAAGTTAGCGATGCCCAGCCTATCGTACCGGCCGGCAAATCTATCAAGTCCCCCGCCGCCGGCGGAATTTCCTTATCCAAGGTGACAGCTTCGAGCTCGCAGGCCGATTCGCGCAATCCTGTAAAGATAGACGCCGATATCAGCGGTGATAATATCGGGTATATCTACCTGTTTGCCGGTTACTACGACCAGCAAAGCAATTCCATCTTTGTGGCAGACCAGGACTATATTGAAAGTCCGGACACCCGTATGGTTAAGGGTATCTATTATCCGGATTGGGGCCAGGGTAAATTCACCCTGGAATTCAGCTGGGAACCGGTTGTTTTTGCCATCAATGACGGGACGAAATCGGTATCCGCCCTATTCAAGCCGGAAAGTTATGGAAGAAGCTTTGAAGAGGCAGTTTACACGGTTGACGGTACCTACACCTATGCTGATAGCGGTGAGCAATGTCAGTCCACCCTGTATTTCAGCAATGGGTCGCTGCGTAAAGTGCTGGGTTTCACAGGTCAAACTGATGCCAGCGCACCGGGCGAGATCACTCCCGCCGCCGGTGATACATTTACGGTGACGGAAACCTGGCAGGACCTTGATAGCAGCGGAAACGTGACTAAAACTGTCTATCAGGATGGAGGCACGCTGACTTTCGGCAAGCAGCCGTTTACATGGAAAACGCTGGATGCTGCCGCCGGGAGTTACATGGTCGGTTTTGTCGTCGAGGACCTGGACGGCAACCGTCAACAGTCTCTAACGCGAATATCGGTGAAATAATAGCTAAATGTACAGCAACTTTTAGAACTCGATATTGAAATGACGAATATACCCTTCCGCTGACGTGGCAATAGGTTATACATTTAATGCTACTGGTCTGTTATAATAAGTATAGATCGAAATGAAAGACAACGGTTCATGTTTGTTGTTTTTCGTTATTACTGGAATCGATCAAAATAAGTAAGCGGGGAGGGTTATTAAATGTCTAATCCATCAAATCCAATCGATCTCGGGCAACTATTTCAAACGGTCATGGGTACACTGGCTCAGAACAAAGAAAGTCTGAATAACGCTGACATCAACAATCATGATCACGGGGATAACATGGTTAACACCTTCCAACTCATAACCAGGGCAATAAATGAAAAGAAAGGTGCAAATCCATCTGAACAGCTGGCGTATGCTGCCGAGATATTGCGTCAGCAGAAAAGCGGGTCAGCGCAGTTATATGCCAAAGGTCTCTCACAGGCTTCCCAACAGTTTCAAGGTCAGGAGGTCAATTCCGACAATGCCATGACGCTGATCCCTACATTGTTGGGAATAGGAAATGCACCTGTGCAACAGTCTACTTACATAATGACCTCACCTGCTGACGGCGCCTATGTCAGTGGTACCTCCATCAATTTTCAGTGGAAAGCCTTTCCCGGAGCTACCAAGTATTGGCTCATCGTCAGGAGGGTCAAAGATGGCTCCCCCCGCATCAATAAAGATTTAGGCAATGTTCTCTCCTCCGATGAACACGGCTTCGGCAATGACGGAACTCAATACAAATGGACAGTAGGTGTTGGCGACAATCCGGAATCGGATGCCGCTGCAGCCTACTTGAACTTTACAAATGGTCTCCCTCCACAACCACAAGAACCACAGCAACAGCAAGCACAACAGCAACAGCAAGATGCGGGCATTAATGACATCATCGGTACACTGATTCGTAAAGCACAGAATAAACCACAGGGCCAGCAACAGCAAGATGCGGGCATTAATGACATCATCGGTACATTGATTAGTAAAGCACAGAATAAACCACAGGGCCAGCAACAGCAAGATGCGGGCGTTAATGACATAATAGGTTCGCTGATTCGTAAGGCACAGCAGCCGCAAGCCCGGCAACAATCCAAATCGAGTAGTGGGGTTAATCTGGATACAATTGTGAATGGCCTTGTCTCCAACAGCTCTATGGGGGGCTCTTACAGGTCACAATCAGGGTCACTGGTAGCCAATGCACTGATAACAGCAGTCCAGAGTATGGTAAATAAAAAATAAGTGTAACCTTTCTTCTTGAAGAGTAACAAACCAAAATAGAATATTAAGATCGAGCCGTTGAAATTACTTAAATGGCTCGTTATAATGCAAACAATTAGGATTAGGAGGTGGCAATTATGTCGTTGAATGTAAGCAAGTGGGTCCTAGGTATCATAGCTCTAGTTGCAGGTCTTTTATGTCTCTTTTGGTTTTCTGCACTGCAATGGATTGTCGGGATCTTCTTGATTGTTTTGGGTATTGTAACACTATTAGGTAAGAAATAAATATTTACCTTTAATTCTTATTAGATCTTGATTTCTAGTTACATTATATATTACCCTTCTTGTTCTTGTGATCAATAACGGAGGGTGGAGTAGTGGCAACCAAATTTGAACTATACAAAGATACGAAAGGCGAATTCCGTTTTAGGCTGGTCGACCTTAATGGTCAAAGGACAACGCCTTAAATAGCATAGTTGAACATACATTCCAATGTTTGTTTAGTGGTAAGCTTCCTTGCCCCTCGTTAGCTTATTACCGTGAAATTAGGATTGATTGCCTCATACCGATACTAATAATTCTGAGACTAATCCTTAATCCATCTATACCCGCTCAGCGCCCACAGGACAACGTTTGTCCCGTAGAAAACCCATACAAGCGGGAACATGATCTGGGAAATATTGCCCATGCCGAGATTGTAAACTTCGCCGGCGATCTCGGTAATATACCAGCAGGTGGCCGCGATGGCTACCATCCAGGCATTGGGAGCCGGATAGAGCTTACGGCGCACTGTCTCCCAGGCTAACCAGGTCGTGGTGCAGAAGAAAGCCGTATACACCGGGCCAAGCACGGCATGCCCGACGCGCACTACATCATTCCACAATATGGATATTACAATCACCGCCGACCCGTAGATAAGTATAGGCAGCCAGGCTTCGCGGAGCTTAAACTGTTTGAAATAACCGAAGCCGCGGCCCACGCGGATGATGAGGAAGATATGGGCGATGATCGAAAGTACGCCGCCGATCATAAATACCCACGATCCCACCGTCAGCCCCGGCACAGCCACTACCACGCTCATCAGTATGTCCGTAGGCAGCATGCAGAGGAAGGCCAGCAGGAGCAGCATCCAATCGCGCTTACCCAGGGCGTACTTACCGGTTATGAGGACAATCACCAGCGCCAGCAACATTATGCCCGGCTTGGCGAAGGCGGGATACAGGCTACCCGTCTTGTATAAATAGTTCATCCAGTCAGCGCCAAAGACTGAGCCTGCCAGCACTAATATTGCCCCAACGAGCACGAATACCCATGAACGTCTTGTTCCTTCCAGAACCGATCCCTGAACCTGTTCTTTATTCATTCTGACCTTCGCTCGTTCTAATCCATAGATGTGCCGCCTATTATAGCTGATTCCTGTTTTTGCAGATACTGCTATTTGAGCGTATTCAGTTCACGATGCTATAATTCACCGTGTATTCTTCAGGATTAAGTCATGTTTGAGAAGCTGGAATCAATCGAGAAACGCTACGACGAACTGGGTGAACTGATCACCCGGCCGGAGGTGTATAACGACTTCCAGCAGGTGCAGTCCCTTTCGCAGGAGCGCGCCGGTATCGAGGGGTCAATAAGTATAAACAATACAAGTCCGTCTGCAAGTCGATAGAGGATACGCAGGCCATGATGGATGATGGACTGGACCCCGACATGCTGGCGATGGCAAAGGAGGAACTGAGCGGGCTGAAGACAACGCAGCAAGGCCTTGAGGAAAACCTGAAGGTCAGCCTTTTACCCAAGGATGCTAACGAGGATAAGGATGCCATTGTCGAGATAAGGGGTGGCACAGGAGGAGAGGAGGCGGCGCTCTTCGCCGCCGATTTATATCGCATGTATTCACGCTATGCCCAGGCCAAAGGCTGGCAGATAGAGATAATCGATGGCAACCAGAACGAGATGGGAGGCTTCAGGGAGGTTATTTTCGAAGTCAAGGGCAAGGGCGCCTACGGCCACCTTAAATATGAGCGCGGCGTGCACAGGGTCCAGCGTGTGCCTTTTACTGAAGCTTCGGGCCGTATCCATACGTCAACGGCAACAGTAGCCGTGCTGCCCGAGGCCGAGGAGATAGACGTGCATATCAACCAGGAAGACCTGAGGATAGATATCTTCCGCAGCGGCGGCGCCGGCGGGCAGAACGTCAATAAGCTCAGCACGGCGGTGCGTATTACCCACATCCCCACGGGCATCGTGGCTATCTGCCAGGACGAACGGTCGCAGCTGCGCAACAAGCTTAAGGCCATGGCCGTGCTGCGGACCAGGCTTTACGATATCGAGCAGCGCAAGCAGCAGGACGAGGTCACCGAGGAGCGCAGGTCGCAGATAGGCAGCGGTGACAGGTCGGAGAAGATACGCACCTACAATTTCCCCCAGGACCGCATGACTGACCACCGCATCAACCTCTCTATGCACGGGCTGCCCAAGATATTGGATGGTGACCTGGATAAGATAATCGACGCGCTGGCCAGAGAGGAACAGACGCAGTTATTGCAGGACAGCAGGTTGTGACCGCAGGGCAATGGCTGCGTAAATACACTTCGATTTTTCAGCAGGCGGGCATAGAGGAGGCGGGGGATGAGGCCAGGGTACTGCTCTGCCATGCGCTGAAACTAAACAAGGCAGGGCTTTTCGCGCAGCCTGAAAGGATAATGGCTGCGGATGAGATTGCGCTGCTGGAAGGTTTAGCTGAACGCAGGCTGAGGCGTGAACCTGCTGCCTATATCGTGCAGAACAAGGAATTTTACGATCTTGATTTATTCGTTGACCCCAGGGTACTGATACCCCGGCCGGAAACGGAGATACTGGTGGAGGAGGCGGTTAAATTCGGCCGCGCATGGATCGAGCGCAATAAAAAGACCATATCGATCGCGGATGTGGGAACGGGCTGCGGAGCTATCGCCATAGCGCTGGCACTGCATCTACCGGGCTCACTGGTTTACGCGGTGGATATCTCGGCCGCGGCGCTGGAGGTAGCGGCCCTGAACATTGAGAAGTATAAAATCAGCGACAGGGTAATCATGGTGCAGGGGGATTTACTACAGCAAATAAATGCAGGGGTTGACATCATCACGGCCAACCTGCCGTATATCCCGCAAAACGGGATGCGCCTGTTGCAGCCTGAAATAGCAAACTATGAGCCTGAGGAAGCCCTGCAAGGCGGAGAGAATGGTATTGAGGTCATCGGAAGGCTGCTCGAACAGGTCCCCGGGAAAATTAACCGGAACGGCGCGGTTTTCCTCGAGATCGGGGAAGGCCAGGAAGAAGAGATAATACCGGTTATCAGCCGCTGCCTGCCGGGTCCAAAGGTTACGCTGATAAAAGACCTGGCCGGCATCAACAGGGTGATAAAAATCGAAGCAAAGCGACTTTTGACAAACATATAAGGTTCTTGTAAACTTTGCGATTGGTTAAATTCTTTAGCCAAAAATCAAAATAGGGGTGAATTGCTACCATGAACATGATCGTTTGCTGTAAACAGGTACTCGACCCGGAAGCAGCTCCATCCACTTTCAAGCTGGATGCTGCCAACAACAGGATGATCCAGCCGCCTGAGGTCAAACCGGTTGTCAATCCTTATGACGAGCAGGCAGTCGAAGCCGCTCTGCGCATCAAGGACACCGATAAGGCTGGAAACAAAATTACCATCATCAGCCTGGGCAACAACCTTATCCGCGATGTGGTCAAGAAGCCGCTCTCCATGGGCGCAGATGAGCTGATTTTGCTCGAGGATCCCGCGTTCGAAGGCGGCGACAGCTTCGCGGTAGCCTCCGCCCTGGCGGCCGCCGTTAAAAAGGTGGGCGCCTTTGACCTTATCTTCTGCGGCAGGCAGGAATCTGAATGGGATGATGGACAGGTTGGCTCCGGCCTGGCCGAACTGCTGGGCATTCCCAGTGTCACAGTGGCCAAGAAGGTCGAAGTGCAGGCGGGCGGCAAAGTAAAAGTCGAGAGGGTGGTGGCCGACGGCTACCAGGTGCTCGAGGTACAGTATCCGGCGCTCATCACAGTCAGTAACGAGCTTGGCGAAGCCCGCTATGCCACATTGAAGGGCATCATGGCGGCCAGCAAAAAGCAGCCGATCGTATGGAAACCCGCCGATATCGGCGTGGACAAGTCCGGCGCAGCAGCCAGGAAAGCTAAGGTCGTCAAGCTCTTCCAGCCCGTGAAAGAAGGCAAATGCGATATCGTCAGCGCCGATTCACCGGCCGAGGCAGGCGCC
>JAPLHJ010000253.1 GCA_026389675.1 Chloroflexota bacterium
CAGATTATTTTATGGGAGCGGTGGTCTCCTACAGCAATAGCATCAAATCGGATGTTGCGGGTGTCAGTGAAGCCACTTTACTCTTGCATGGAGCGGTCAGCGCCGAGGTAGCCAGTCAGATGGCAACAGGAGGAAAAAGGGTACTCAAAGTGGATATCTGCGTATCTACCACGGGTATCGCGGGACCGGGTGGAGCAACCGTTGATAAACCGGTCGGCCTTTTTTATATCGGCCTGTCAACCGCTTCCGGTGTAATAGCCAACAGGTACATTTTCAGCGGCAAAAGGGAGGAAATCAAGCGGAAGGCTGTTGAAACTGCCCTGGCGCTGGTTAAGGAATACCTGCAAAAATGTCTGGATGAAACTGCCAGCGCAGTACTGGAAGAAAAACATGTCGTCACCTGCTTTCTTGAGCAAAGTAAGCTGATCTTGCTACTGAGGCGCAGCGGCAGGGTCGGCACGTATAAAAGGGCCTGGGCAGGAGTCAGCGGTTATATTGAAACAGATGCCCTTGACCAGGCCGTTACCGAGATAAGGGAGGAAACAGGCCTGTTTAACAACAATATCAAGCTGGTCAGGCAGGGAAAACCCTTGGAGGTCATCGACAAAAGCCTGCATAGAAAATGGATCGTGCACCCCTTCCTCTTCCACGTTTTAGATCCGCAGAAAATCATGCTTGACTGGGAACATACCGAATTTACCTGGGTAAAACCAAAAGATCTGAAAAAGTATAAAACTGTGCCCGGGTTGGCCGAGGCGCTGAAGACAGTTCTCGATTAGCCTTTCCGCCCTTCAAGTCAACATCCGATCATTTTGCGGCTGTAAGCATATTAAGGACTTGCTCATATGTGATATAATCACCCAATTAAGTTCTTGATTTCGATATGTTAGCCAGAATCAACACAGCAGCAATGGTAGGGATTGACGCCCTCATGGTTGAAGTTGAGGTAGATATATCGCCGGGATTACCTGCCACGTTAATTGTAGGCCTGCCTGACGCAGCAGTAAAAGAAGCCAGGGATAGGGTGCGCGCAGCTATACGGAATGCAGGTTGCACTTTTCCCATGCGCAAGATTACCGTGAACCTGGCCCCGGCATATTTAAAAAAAGTTGGCCCAACCTATGATTTGCCCATTGCCATTGGCATACTTGTGAGTTCGGGGCAGATTAATATCGACACCACCGGTACACTTTTTCTGGGAGAGCTGTCACTTGATGGGAGCGTCCGCCACCTCCACGGCATATTACCCATGGTAGCCATGGCACAGGTACAGGGGCTAACCAGGGTCTTCGTCCCGGCAGACGATGCGCAGGAAGCTTCCATGATAGATGGCATCGAGGTATACCCGGTGATTTCCCTTAGCCAGTTGGTAAGTTATTTCCATGGTGAATCAGATCTACCTCGATATTCAGGCGGCGTGACCTGGCAGGACGCCTGCCAGCAAGACCAGCACAACGATTTGTGCCATATCAAGGGGCAGGAACATGCTAAAAGGGCCCTGGAAGTAGCGGCTTCCGGCGGCCATAACGTCCTGATGGTTGGGCCTCCCGGCAGCGGCAAGACCATGCTGGCGCGGGCGCTGGCAGCGATTCTGCCTGGCTTGACACTGCCCGAGGCTATCGAGGTCACCAAGATATACAGTGTCAGCGGACTTATCTCCAAGGACCTGCCGCTGATAACACAACGTCCTTTCCGTTCACCGCATTATTCCACTTCGCATGCCGGCCTGGTGGGAGGCGGACGCATTCCTCATCCCGGCGAAATAAGCCTCAGCCACCGGGGAGTATTATTTTTGGACGAGTTCCCGGAATTCAACCACATGGCTCTGGAATCGCTGCGCCAGCCTATGGAAGATAAGATAGTTACTATCAGCCGCGCGGAGGGAAGCCTGACCTTCCCTGCCAATTTCATCCTGGTGGCCGCGATGAACCCCTGCCCCTGCGGATATTACGGTGACCCTGTAAAAGAATGTAAATGTTCTTCTACCGTCGTCACCCGCTACCAGAAAAAGATCAGTGGTCCACTGATGGACCGCATCGATATATTCCTCGATATACCGCGCATAGATTATGAGAAACTAATGGATGATAGGCAATCAGAACAGTCGGGGAAAGTCAGGCAGCGCGTACAAAATGCCAGGCAGTTTCAGCTTGACCGTTTCAAGGGGACGGATTTAACCAGCAATGCGGATATGACGGCATCTGAAGTCAAGCAGTTTTGTAGCATTGATGCGGCGGCACAAGCTTTGCTCAGGACAGCCATGAAACAGATACACTTTACTGCCCGCGGGTTTAACCGTACTCTCAAGCTGGCGCGCACTGTAGCAGACCTGGATAATTCCGGGTTGATTAAGACAAACCACCTGGCTGAAGCTCTTCAATACAGGCAAAGGAACATCAATCAGTAAGCCAGGAGCAGGGATGTAACTTCAGCCTTTGGCAGTTCAGCCATGCACCCATAACTCAACTTTATTTCTTGAGTTCGCGGTATTTGTTGACAATGGCAATTATCCCGTAGTCTGTCAGGAGAACGGTGCGGTTAATGCTGTCCGACGCCTGGTATTGATCGAGTGCTGAAGTGAACAGCACCTGAAATTCAGCAAAAAGCCACATCTGTCTTCTCAACATCATTAAGGCATATACGGCTTCATCGAGGGGGATATTTTCGTAATATTGTTCCTCCGCAAACTTAGAGAAATACACCGTGGCCATGTCGTAAGCATGCTTTTCAAAATACAACTTTTTCAGGTTTTTATAAAAGGACTCACCCTGGTTGACCAGTTTAAATTCCCTTACTTTGCGGTAGGACGCCGTTTTAGGATTTGACTGCAGCGCCTTGGCCCAATGTTTGCCTATTTCTGTGGCATGCTGCTCGGTGAAGTTCAGCAATTTATCAGCATATGCTATATACATCCCTGACATAGTCACCTCCTGGCGAAATATTTACTCAATTAAATTATAGGTACGGTCCGATAAAATAACAAGATGATTGAATCACCTGACGCGTCTCAGTTCAAAAACCACGGGGTTACCCGGGTCAGGACAGGCAACCGTACATTTATCAGGATCCTTTTCCCAGGGAAAAGTGCCATTGCACATTAATACCTGCGCGAAGGGAAATAACGTGTAAAACGCCCAGGCGCACATTGTATGTGGACACATATCAGATATTATGAATTCATCGCCTGCCACGTGGCCTGCCACACAGGTTCCCTGCTGAGAGATGACCTTGGCCAGTACCTTCCTGCCTTGATACTCTTCCATCACGCGCTCCTCTATCAAAATTCACATCTATAGAATATTAGCAGCAGAATCACCGGTTCCACCTTACCATGGAGAGAACCGGTGAACTCAAGTTATCAGGTTGCCGTAAACTATTTTACTTCTACTTTGGCGCCGGCTTCTTCGATCTTCTTCTTAATTGTCGCGGCTTCTTCCTTACTTACGCCTTCCTTGACCGTCTTCGGAGCGCCTTCAACCAGGTCCTTGGCCTCTTTTAGACCGAGCGTGGTTACCTCGCGAACAGCTTTGATGACCGCGATTTTATTTTCCCCGATCTCTTTGAGAATGACGGTAAACTCAGTCTGCTCTTCTGCCGCAGCGGTGGCCGTACCGCCAGCAGCCGGGCCGGCAGCGACTGCCATGGGCA
>JAPLHJ010000002.1 GCA_026389675.1 Chloroflexota bacterium
CGCAGTGAGCAGAAAGCTGGAAAAGCTCCATCATCTCGGCAGCCCTGTCTTTGGCTGCCCTCCTGTCCATTCCCCTGGCCCCGTAAACGATATTGCCCTCCACCGTCATGTGGGGAAACAGCGCCAGGTCCTGGAATACATAACCCACCAACCTGCCCTGCGGCGCCAGGTTGATGTTCTGCCCGCTGCTGAAAAGCGCGCGTCCGTTGAGGCGTATGTAACCGCTGTCCTGCCGCTGGATGCCGGCAATGGTTCGCAGTGTCATGCTCTTGCCTGAACCGGAGTAGCCGAAGAGCACGACAAGTTCGCTGCCCATACTCCATTCTACGTCCAGTTCAAAGCCGGGCAAGCTCGTCTGTATCTTAAGCTCTAAGCCCATCGCTGTTTTCCCGCCAGTTTATTTGCCGTGTAAAGGAACACGGCGGAGATAAGCGTGAAAAGTAGCACCATGCCCCAGGCCCTGTTCCAGTCGCCGCTGGCAACGTCGGCATAAATCGCCAGGGGCATGGTGTCCGTTTTGCCCTCGATGTTGCCGGCCAGCATGAGCGTGGCCCCGAATTCGCCCAGCGCGCGTGCGAAGGCCAGTATGGCCCCCGCGTACAACCCCCTCCGCGCGAGAGGCAGCAGTATACGGAAAAATGTGTGCAACTCGGAATAGCCCATGATATACGAGGCCTGCAGCAGCTTCTCATCCACAGATTCGAAAGCCGCGCGGGTGGTTTTGATCATCAGCGGCAGGGAAACTATAAATGAGCAAAGCACCGCCGCCTGCCATGTGAACATCAGTGTATAGCCCGTGAGGCTGTATATGTAACCACCCAGCAGCCCCCTGGCACCGAAGAGCACCAGCAATATATAGCCGGTGACCGTGGGCGGCAATACCAGCGGCAGGGTCAACACGACATCGACGAGTTCCTTACCGTAAAAATTCCTGCGCGCCAGCAGGTAGGCGAAGGCGCAACCGAAGACAACGGAAAATATGGTCGCGATAATGGCGACCTGGAACGACAGCCTGACTGAAAAAAGCACCTGTTCCATATCCGTCAATTGCCTGCGGTCACAGTCTTAAATCCGTAATCGGACAGTATTTTGCCACATTTCTCCGAGCATAAAAAACTTACGAATCTGTTTGCATATTCTTTATGGACGCCGTCTTTCATAACCGCGGCAGGGTATTCGATCTTGCTGTGCGCTGCTGCCGGGGCCTGCTCAATCAAAGTCAACCCGCTCTTCCTGGCCAGGTAATCGGACAGGTAAACCACCCCGGCATCGACTTCCCCGCGAACCGTGTAATCGCATACCTGGGCCACCTGGGCGCAGGGGATAAGCTTGCCTGAGATATTGTCCGCTATCCCGTAATATTTTAAAGCTTCATTGGTATACAGGCCGGCTGGCGTCAGCCTGCTGTCGCACACAGCGATGCGCCTGACCTGCGGCAGCACCAGGTCGCTAAAGCCATGTAAAGCCTCGCTGTGATCAAGCGGCGCGATCAAAACCAGCGAATTAGCCGCGAAGACCCTCCTGGTATCCTTATCAATCAGGCCTGTTTCAACGAGCAGATCCATCTCTTTCATGCCGGCGGAAGCAAATACGTCAGCCGCCGCACCGGAGGCAATCTGATCAGCCAGTGTTCCGCTGCCGCTATAATTGAAGTGTAAGACAGCCCCCGGATTCTCCGCCTCGAACAGCGGGGCCGCCTGGCTGAACGGCTGTTTTAAGCTCATGGCAGCAAAGATCATGACCTCGGTTTTTGGCGGCGCCGCCGCTGGTGTGCACGCAGGCGATAAGGCGCCCGCCAGGATGAATAAGATCACGACCAGGACAGCCACCTTCCTAATATTACGCTCTATATTCAACATATCTCCACTATAGTTCGGCCCGCCCTGGCCTCGATACGCTCCTGTATGAGCCGGGCATTATTATACCTGGTCCCGATAGCCTCGAGCGCGTCCCTGTCATCACCATATCGGGCCGTTGCCTGCGCAAAGCGGTCAGCAAGGTTGACAGGCCTGTCCCCACTCACCAGCTTGTCGGCCAGGAAAAGGATTTCCCCGGCGCTGATATCCTTACCATGACCCGGTTCGATGTCCATATGGGTGATAATAGCTTCCGCAATCCCATGAAATCCGGCCTCCCTGACTATGCGGGCGGCCTCGCGGGCGTGGCCTCCCTGTCGATACCCGCGCCGGCACTATTGAGACAATCTGCGATACGGCAGCCTATTTTAGCCACGGCCCGGCAATGCTGCCTTGTGTGTTCGTCCATGCCCGGCATCAGCTCCATCAGGGCTTCGCACTCAGGCTCAGACGGGATTTCACGCCGCTTCCATCTCTCCTTCAGTTCCCCGTAATCTGCAGGATTATCGATATCGAAGAGTATATTGCCATCGGGCACCTCCACTTTCACTGTCTCTGATTCCAACTTCTCCAGCGCGCCTTTAAGGCCGTTTTCGCCTGTGAACCCCATTATCGCCCCCTGTAGCCCGGCGGAGATAAGCGGAGGATGCCCTTTGCGCCCCCGGAATGATGGTACCAGAATCCTGTTTTTCCCCTCCATAAACCTGT
>JAPLHJ010000288.1 GCA_026389675.1 Chloroflexota bacterium
ATACAGGCCAGCATGATGCCCCGCGTTATCAGTCCCACAGTCCGCCAGGTATTGGAACTGGCCACACTCAAAGGGGCTGAATCTATCGGGCTGGCATCCTGCACCGGCAGCATTACCGTTGGCAAGGAAGCAGATATTATACTGGTGCGCGCCGACACTGTTAATATGTTCCCCGTAAACGATCCGGTTAACGCCATCGTATTAAGCGCCAACGTGGGTGACATAGATACGGTTATGGTGGGGGGAAATATACTGAAGCGCGGCGGAAAGCTGGTTGGAGTAGATTTGGCGAAGGTACGGGAAAAGATAGAGAAATCGCGGGATAAGATTATTGAGGGCGGCCGTAAGAAAGGCTTTGCCGGTGGGGAGGCACTGATGAGCAATGTGTTCCCGCTGGACCGTAAACTGGCTTTCGGTGTCTGGCTGGCTGCCATGGTTGCGCGGTCGGAGATCAAGCCGTTACAGGACTGGTTCCTGGAAAAAATAGCTAAATCAACTAAATAACAGAGCGTCGCTTTCTAATGATTGCCAGTAGCAAAAGTATTACTATGATGCCCCCGGTAATCAGGACGCCCGGCGCCAGTATGTCCATCCCGGATGTCTGGGTGGCCGTCCAGGCCCCGGCAGGTGACGGTGAAGCGCCACCTTCCTGATGAATTGTTTCGGTGGTAGGAGCGTGCACAGGGGGCGGAACGCCTTCGGGATCTTGTGCCGGCGGAATACCGGCAGATGAAACCGGTGTCAGCTTGCCCAGCAGCCCGTAAACGGAAAAGTGGGATATCTGTACGCTGACTTTGTTGCTGCCCCTGTCTATAGTTGATGGCAGTGCCATCCAATCTCCTGACTGCCCTAATTGAGCGATATATAGGCTGGTCTCTTCTACGCCCGCAGGCAATTTGGCCACGTCGTATTTTAGCTTTAAGGTAATAGGTGGGGTAAACGTGCTGTTTCCGGGTTCGAAGCTGTAAGCGGCAACAATTTCTGACCCGGCCGGCGCCGCCGGTGCTGACGCAGCCGGTTCTATGCTGAGCTGTTGACCGGCAATCAAGTTTGTCATGGTATTGGCTACCAGGTCCAGTTCAATGGCGCCGCCGGCGCTGGTAATATCTGCCGGCGATGAAAGCACGCCATTATTGAGTATAAGGTTATCCTCTTGTCCAGGAAGCGAACATTTGATGACTGCCGTTGCCGGGGAAGTGGAAGGCTGGGGACCAATAAAGAAGGTGAGTGTGGACGATGAGGATAGGGTACCGGGAGGCGCTGGACTCAAGGAAGGTTGGCTGTTCTCTGTCCCCGAAGCGGCTGAAGTGGCGGAACCCGGAGTCGAAGGAGCCCCTGACACAGCTAAATTCAGCTCATTGGTCGGTATGCAGCTGGCTCCCGACCCGACGAGAACGCCATTCACATAGAAATCTATTAGAGAACCCGCCGGGGAGGTGACTGTGAACGGCTGGGATGCCCCCCATTTTCCCTGCATATCGGTTGTGGCAGCAGCCATTTCCTGCCCGTTGACCATAGCGGTAACGACATAACCGGCTCCTACAACCCTGCCGTTATTGCTAACAGTGCCATGGAACTCGTGAGTTGTACAGGATGGGCAGTCCGCAATGGCTGCACCGGGCAGGAAAAACGGGATACTGCAGATGAGTAAGACCGATAACAAAACCGGAAGTGCCTTGAGTCCGGGCGTAGCCATCAAGTTCATTATAGAACAGCAGGCGCTATAACCCAATTATTAAGGGCCGGAAATGGGCATTGATTTGTGGTGTATAATCTGCTGATACAGAAGTGCAGAATATCGAGATAAACGCTCAGTTCCAGCGTGCCCTGGATGTCATGGAGAAGACCGGCAGGAGCATTTTCATAACAGGCCGTGCCGGTACCGGCAAATCCACGCTGCTCGAGTATTTCCGCGGCATAACAAACAAGAAAGTCGTGGTGCTCGCTCCCACCGGCGTAGCAGCCCTCAATATCAAGGGACAGACCATCCACTCCTTTTTCGGCTTCCGGCCGGATATCACGCCTCTCAAGGTCAAGCGGATAGAGAAGGACGGTAGCCTCTTCAAGAAGCTGGACATCCTGGTAATTGATGAGATATCCATGGTCAGGGCGGACCTGCTGGATTGCGTGGACCAGTTCCTGCGCCTCAACGGGCCGGCATCGCATAAGCCCTTCGGCGGCATCCAGATGGTGTTTGTGGGCGACCTCTACCAGCTTCCGCCTGTGGTAACCTCCAGGGAGAAAGCCGTTTTCTCCGAGCTTTACGAGACTCCCTATTTCTTCAGCTCACATGCGTTTAGAACTTTTGACATGGAATTCCTCGAGCTGGAGAAGGTCTACCGTCAGCACGATCAACGCTTCATAGAATTGCTTAATGCCATCCGCAATAACAGCATCGATGACCACGGCCTCGGCCTGCTCAACACGCGTTACCTGCCGGAATATGATCCATCCGGCAGTGGATTCTCATTGAGGCTTACCACTACCAATGCCATGGCGGCGGACCTCAATGCCCGCGAACTGGCAAAGCTCAAGGGTAAATTGCATACCTTCAAAGCGGCCAGGGATGGCAAATTCAGCGATGATTCCCTGCCTACATCCGAAGAACTCATGGTCAAAGCGGGCGCCCAGGTAATGATGCTCAATAATGACTCTTTCGGCCGCTGGGTCAACGGCAGCGTGGGAAGAATTGTGGGGTTCAAAAAAGGTGAGGACGGCGGACCCTGTATCAGCGTGCAACTCGCCGAAGGTGAAAATGTAAAAGTGGAACCTTATACCTGGGAGATATTCAACGATAAATTTGAGGGCCGGGAGATAAAATCGGAGGTCGTGGGGACTTTCACCCAGTACCCGTTGATGCTGGCCTGGGCGGTAACCATCCATAAAAGCCAGGGCAAGACCTTCGAACGGGTGGTCGTGGATATCGGCCGGGGCACCTTCGCCCACGGGCAGATGTACGTGGCGCTGAGCCGCTGCACCTCGCTGG
>JAPLHJ010000018.1:0-3351 GCA_026389675.1 Chloroflexota bacterium
CATAGTATTTTCGGGCCTGGCGCCGGCGGGTTCCTTGACGGTGAACACCGTCACCAGCGTGGATATAAGCATCACGCCGCCGAAAACGGTACCCATCAGCACGAAGCCCATATTTTTGTCGGGGGCCAATGCAACTATCGGAAGCGCGGCTCCGGCGCCCAATAGGGTGCCGATTACGGAAAAGCCGGAGCGGTAGCCCAGGAGGGAAGATCGCTCATTATAGTCAGGAGTAAGCTCGGGGGATAAAGATAAGTACGGTATATTTACAGTCGAATAGGAAGTGCACAGGATAATATAGACCACCATGGCATAGATGAAGAGCGTCCCCTGACTGATCCCCGTACCTGCAAGTAAGGCCGGGTTAGTGAACATGACAATCATGGCGATAAAGAGGGGGATGGCGCCTCCGAGCATGAATGGTCTGCGCCTCCCCATTTTGGAAGTCGTTTTATCCGAAAGAAAGCCGATAATGGGGTCGTAAAAGGCGTCCCAAAGGCGGCCCACCATCAGCGCTATGCCGGCCAGAGCAGCGGACAGACCCACGGTGTCTGTGAGGTAGTTCATCAGCACGAATGCAGTCGCCGTGAAAAACAGGTTGCCGCCGAAGTCGCAGACGCCATATCCGAGCTTGGTACCAACCGATAGCCGTTTTTGTTCCATTTCCAACCCCTATAATTTAAATTATGCCTGGCCAGTCGTGCTTCATTTTTTCTGATGATTCAAGCCCATTACGGCCGTCTATCAACTCATTGTATCGATCACATCGAACTCGACTTTACCGACAAGCTCGGCGGTGAAGCTGATCACCAACCGGTGTTCGCCCGTAGAAACCGGTCCGGATTTTACCTTGAATAAAGCCTCCGCGTCCAGGGCCAGAAGAAACGGGTTGGCCGGGTTCACAGCGTTGCCGGGCCTTTCCACTCCCCCCGACTTTAGCGCAATACAGTCCGGCGTGAATGCCACTCCGTCGACACTGATCGAATTTACGGAATTTACCGCGGCATCCAGGATATTGTTCTTTAGCATGAATTGGATGCCATCCGGCATATTCTTCAGACTGTTTTTAACGTATAAACCCCGGTACACTTCAACCGGGACTTCCATCTTGTCCTCTTGCTGGACTACTGACCGTGTCAGCGGGATCAACAATGAGCGCATGGCTGTCACCATGGCCGGCTGATAATTATGCAGGTCGACCACGTGAAATTTGAACCTTTTGTTGGACGACCTGTCAATCCGCCATTGCGTCACACCTGCATCATCGCAGGTCACTGAGACAGGCTCAAAGGCAAATACACCGTCTTTGCCTATTCGTTCCAGGGGAACGATATTGCCGTTCCTGTCCACCGAGTAACCTGCCCCGTGTAAGAAGCCCGCCGTGCTCCACATGCTGCGCTCCAGCGCCCCGTATTTCTCCAGCAAGTCAGGATTTACGGGATCAAGCAGGCAACGCAGCCAGTTTTGATTGGTCGATCGGTCGAGGGCAAAAAGGAAATAGTTCTGCATCACAGGTGACAGATGGGAGAGTATTTCGCTCTGCTGGAACTTATAGTGGGTGCCCCACTCCATCACTTTTCGCTCCTGCACAGTCCAGGCCACTTCGTCCCAGCATGGCATCCAGTAAACTGGGCAGGGCAGGTCGAAAATGGCGGCGTAGGACGACGGGTTTCTCTGGACGTTGTACTCCAGGACCGCAGATTTCTCCGGGTCAGGCGAACCGGTCCCGGCGTTCAGGTAAATGGCAGCGCACTTTTTAGAAAACAGTCCCGGGTCCTTCAAGCCGGCCAACGCTATGTCCCGGCACGAGCCAACAATATTAATAACTACAGGTTCCGGCGACTGCCTCAATGTATTGAGCAGAGCATTAGCCGCCGCGTGCGATGAGAGATCAGCGCCTGGCTGAACATCAGTCCTCGACATCATGGGCTGCGGCGTGCCCACGACAAACGGCACTGTTAACCCGGTAATGAAGTTCATCTGAGCGACAGCACCGACGGCGGGATCGCCCGTCCACGGCGGGTAGTCTATCATCACGCCAAGCAGGGAAATGTCACCGCGGCTGGCCAGTGCGTAGTTGCAAGCCAGGTCCCAGTGATCGTCCGGATCGGCATGCGGATGGAAGATGTCCGTCTGGTGGAATACCGGCCTTTTCATTGCAGTCGCCTCGCTTATCAATCACAAAACTTAAATATATATTGACTCTAATATATTGGCCGGCTCATGCCGGCAAGCTGTCCTGCTTATTTACTGTTTATTCCTCTCAAGTTTAAGGATAAAACTGTCTACCTCTTCAGGCGACGGGATCGAATCGATTACCCCCAGCCGGGTGGTGGAAAGCGCGGCTGCGGCCGTGGCATACTCAATCGCCTCAGGCATTGCCTTGCCGGACGTAAGCGCTGCCATGAATACCCCGCTGAAAATGTCGCCGGCCCCTGTGGAGTCGATCGCCTTCACCGACGGAGCCGGGAAGTGCCTGGACGTATTACCGTCCACCAGCACTGCCCCCCGTTCCCCCAGTGTCACGATAGCGGTTTTGACGCCGCGTTTTACCAGCCACCTTCCTGCAGACTCTGCGCTGGTGATGTTATCGACCTTTATTCCCGTGATCATTGAAGCCTCGGTCTCATTCGGTTTGATAATGTCGATATACTGGTAGGCATCTTCGGGAATATTCTTAGCCGGGGCCGGGTCCAGAAAAGTAAGAACCCCCTTTTTATGAGCCATGCGCAAACCGTAAAGGACCGTATCAAGGTCATTCTCGAACTGGAAACCTGCCAGCGTGGAATTCTCAATGACATGGCCGGCGTGGTCGATATCCTCCCTGGACAGCTTCAGGTTGGCGCCCGGCGCCACCGAGATCATGTTCTTTCCGTCTTTGTCGATCAAAATGATACCGATGCCGGAGTGCACGGTTTTGTCAACAGTAATAAATTCCGTGGAGATACCTACCTTCTTGTACAAATCCAGCCCATACCGGCCATAGCTATCCGAACCAACCCTTGCCACGAACTTGATGTCCGCCCCGAATAACGCGGCCGTAACGGCCTGGTTTGAGCCTTTCCCGCCAGCGCCTTCTTTGAACCGGTCAGCCGTTACGGTCTCGCCTAAAACAGGCAGTCGCCGGCACTTCATGGATAAGTCGATATTGTAGGCGCCGACAATAGTAATCGTTTTCTTATCCATTAGAATTCCAGCTATGCCTGGGATTTCTTACTGCACGCTCTTCTATCCCCACATACAACATGTTTATTTCAATGCTTTTGGGAGCAGGAGGTTATCTCCCCTGATCGTAAAAACGGTGGTAGGCCGTACAGGAATCGAACCTGTGACCAACTGATTAAAAGTCAGATG
>JAPLHJ010000018.1:3400-8524 GCA_026389675.1 Chloroflexota bacterium
AGTATCATAACCGCAGCTTTACAGGCAAAAGTACACTTTACTTTGCACAATTGAAGTAATTCTGATTGCATTTATCATACGCTGGTATAACGATGAGAGTATCCTGGGCAACAAAATACTATACAAATCGTGGGTCAAGATAAGCAAATAAAGATTACTGGAGCGGGTGAAGGGATTCGAACCCTCGACGTCTTGCTTGGGAAGCAAGCACTCTACCGCTGAGTTACACCCGCCGGCGTGAGCTTATATTAGTTTTAATCTCATAGCGCTGTCAAGTGAGGTGACGTTGTGTTGCGGAGCTTCAGGCAGGCAGTTTAACATCAGTAAGGTTGAACAGTTCATACAATCCGATATACAATCAGCGGAATTAATAAATAGGGATCAGTTCTAATGAAAAATGATGTCATTAACAACCTGTTTAACCCGGCATCCATAGCCCTGGTGGGCGTCTCGTCTGATATCACTAAACCCAGCGCTGCCCAGTGGTTTCTAAAGAGCCTTATCAATTTTGGCTATAAAGGCAGCGTGTACGGGGTGCATCCGTCCGGAGGGGAGATTTATGGAATTAAGATTTACACCAACGTCAATGAGATCCCGGGTCCGCTGGACTATGTGGTTTCAGCCATACCGGCCAGGTTTACACCGGGCCTGCTCAAGGATTGTGCCGCCAAAGGTGTGAAAGTGGTTCACCTTTTCACCTCCGGGTACAGTGAAATTGAGGATGCGGCCGGGAAGAACCTGGAGGCTGAGGTATTAAATATTGCCAGGCAATCCGGGATACGCATAATCGGGCCCAATTGCATGGGATTTTATTGCCCTTCGGCGGGCGTTACCTTTGCCGGTGAGTTTCCGGAGCAACCTGGTTTCCCCAAAAAGGCCGGCTCCCTGGGGTTGATTTCACAGAGCGGTGGTAATTGTATTTTCTGCATCCGCGATGCCACATCAAGGGGAGTGTTCTTCAGTAAGGCAATCAGCTTTGGGAATGCTGCGGACATCAATGAAAGCGACCTGCTGGAATACATGACAGACGACCCCGAAACGAAGATAATCGGCATGTACCTGGAGGGCGTGGCAGACGGCCCACGATTTAAAAAGGTATTGAAAGAGGCCGTCATCAGGAAACCGGTCATAGTCAACAAAGCGGGGAATTCTGAAACGGGAGCGAGGATGTGCTCATCCCATACCGGCGCTATCGCAGGGTCGGCGGGCACATGGAGGAGTTTCTTGAGGCAGGCGGGCGCAATCCAGGTGGAAAACATGTCCGAGATAGTTGACATAAGTGCCGTTTTTACTTACTTGCCACGTCCTGCCGGAAGAAACGTCGCCGTGATTGGCACTGGTGGAGGAGTGGGTGTGCAGGCAGCGGACGATGTAATCAAGGCAGGATTGCGGTTGCCGATGCTGCAGGAGGATGTCCGCAGGAAGCTGCACGAAATTTACGGAAGCGAAGCGGGGAGCATATTCAGGAACCCGGTTGATGTCCCGCCTTTTGCCAGCCCGGAGCAGTACGTCACGGCAGTTAAAGCTGTTGCGGACTCGGACAATATTGACATTGTATTAATTCATTTCCCCTTTGATATCTGGGCGCTGGCCAATAAAGCACTGGTGATTTTACCTTTTAGCGAGATGGTTGCCGAGGTAGTAAGCTCGATTAAGAAACCGCTGGCCGTCGTCCTGCATTACTGTGTGTCCGCCCAGGCCCAGAAGCTTGCGGGTGAGACGCAGGAAAAGTTCGTTAAACTTGGCCTGCCAGTCTTCCCATCCATATCGCGGGCGGCCTCGGCCGTCAACAAGTACATAGCCTACAGTGAATTTAAGGTTGCGCATGTTAGATAGCGGTCAAAAGCCGACGGAGGGATAACATGAAATTCTGGAGGATATTTATAATCTGCGCGGGGGCTATCCTGGGCGCCTGGTTAGCGCTGGAGGTCGGGCTCCGAATATTCGTGGAATCGCCTTTGAAAACGGACTTCTACAGTTCCATCACCAGGGAGGAGGTGACCGTTAAGCAGCAGGTGACCGGCCTCAAGCTTGTGCAGGGAGCGGGCTGGGCGCATTTAGCCTGGATCGCCGACCCTGATAACGAGGTTTACATCATTGAGAAGTACAACGGTGACGGCTGGATACCCGTGGGACAGGCCCGCTTCGGCTCTTACTTAGTGCGCGGAGCAGGCGGGACATACCGTATCCGCGCCCTCCCGGCCGATGGCAGCCAGGCGAGGTTGATAGGTGAGGTTGAGGTTGCCGCGGTTAAAGCACTGGCTTCGCCTGTTTACCGGCCGGAGATCGCCGGGAGATGGCAGCTGCTGTTTAAGCCCCAGACTTATGGCTATTATATTAACGACCACACAGTTTACCGGGACGCCGAAGGCAATTGGAGGTTAGTGGGAATAACTCATAAAAGCGACGGCAACTATAATGAGGAGAAATATTTTGCGGTCGGGGTCAGCAGTGACATACCGCCTGCAGGCGGTATGAAAGAGGAGAGGCCGGTTGCCGACTTCGGTGACCTCGCCTGGGCCCCGCACGTCATCACGGAAAATGGAACGTATTACATATTCTGGTCGCCGCACAGGCTGGAACGGATGACATCCGGAGATGGCATAACCTGGTCCGACCGCGAGACTGTCATACCGGCTCCCTATCACAAGTTTTTCCGCGATGGGATGGTGATCAGGGTAGCCGAAGGGCAATGGCTGCTCTATACCACGGCTAAAGAAGCGCTCTTTTCCCAGGTGGACATTTACCAATCCTTCGACCTGCGGAAATGGCAGTATATCGACACGGCGCTGCGCTCGGATTGGGGCAGTGAGCGCAATTCACCCTTCGCCTCGACCGAATCGCCCTTCGTCATACAGTATAAAGGCCGCTATTACCTGTCCATCACCTACAATAACGATACCTTTTTCTGGAACGGGCTCTTATTGCCGTTTAAGGTCTGGCTTGACCGTCCATCTTACAACGATACGCTTATCTTTCAGTCCGATAACCCTTATGACTTCGGTGTTTACAGGGGGCAGAGCAATTCGCCCTCCCTTGTTACACATCTGGCGGCGCACGGCCCTGAGTATATATACCTGGCCGATAAAGATACCTGGTTTATAACCACGGCCGGCTGGCCATGGATCGCCACGCTAACCGCCGGAGAGGCGGCTATAGCGCCGCTTGATTGGCAGCCCGTCAATCCACAGAAATAATACTCGAACGGAGGTTATCTATGGCCAAGATCAGCAGTCCCGCGGAGATACTTACCTATGCTAAAGAGCAAAACTGGCTGGCGCTTACCACTTCTGAGGGGAACATATTAAGCGTTTTCTTAACGCCGGCAGGCAACATGGTTGAGATATATTTTGAGAAGAATAAGGCTACGATCAAAGTGTTGCCAGGCTATGTCTGCAAGTAAATAAACAGTAAGCGATACAAAGCAATTGTCCGGTAACAAAAGCAACGTACTGATAAATGCCCTGGATCAATGGGGAGGCGGCACCAGCCTCTTCTTCTGCTATACACACCTCAGCCATGATATGACCACGGGGCTGTTGATATCCCTGCTGCCTTTTATCCGCCAGGATATGGAACTCAATTACTTCCAGGCAGGGCTGCTTGTCTCGGCCTACAGCGTCACATCGGGATTTTCGCAGATATTGGGAGGATGGGTTGCCGACCGCATCAAGCGGCGCTGGATCAGCATAATGATGGGCCTGCTGGGTGTCGGGGTGAGCGGCTTTGCCGCCGGCCTGATGCCGTCCTATTATACGTTGGTCATCGCCATGGTGTTCATGGGCATCTTCGCCGGCTTCTACCATCCTTCCGCCGTGCCCGCTTTGAGCAGCCTTTTTGAAGATAGGCGGGGCAAGGCCATTGGCCTGCATATGATCGGTGGCAGTATCGGTTTCGGCATCGGACCCTTCATCGGTACTGCCATTGCCGCAACTTTGAACTGGCACATGGCCTTCACCATATTGTGCTTACCAGCTTTAATCGCAGGAGTATGGGTAGCGCTGTGGCTGAGGAAAATTGAACCCGTTGCCCCGAGTGGCACACGAGGCATGCCGGTCCCGGTCGGCGGGCAATCCCTTGCCGTAACCGGCGGGCCTACGTTAAGGCAGGTACTCAAATCGGTGGCTCCGGTAGTTATCCTGGTTGTCATAGTGACCTTTACATCCGGCTCGCTCCTGCCCTTCGTTCCTCTGTATCTCGTTGATCATAACGGCCTTACCACTACCATGGCTGCCATTTGGACCAGTGTTATCAGGGCATCGGGCATCGTCGGCAGCCTGCTGGGCGGATGGCTGTCGGACAGGTGGGGCAATAAGCGGACGGTTTTGGTTTCGCTTGTAGCCATCGGGCCGGCCATGCTGCTATTCACCACCGGGAACTATTTTCCCTTGCTGGCAGTGGTAATGATGGCCATCGGCATACTCTGGACAATGCGTGAAACCGCGGTCCAAACGTATTTGATGGGTAAGACCCCTTTGAATTTACACGGCATCGTCTTCGGTATCTATTTCGGTATAGGGCAGCAGGGCCAGAGCTTGCTGCAGCCTGTATACGGCGGCTTGATGGATATGCTCGGCATTACCAACATCTTCTTTTACGTAGCTTTGATAAGCGTTGCCACATCGATCGTTGCGCTGTTTATGGCCAAAAAGCTTTAGACCTGGTGTAAGCCGGGCTACATCGGGGCCTGTTTGATTATCCCGGTGGTAAACATGCTAAATGCCCCTATGAAACAAACCGCGGCCAGGGCCAGGATAAGGATTGCTATGATCAGGGACGTACGGTCTCTATGTTTAATCGCAGGCCGCAAAAACCAGATGGTCAACGGAATCAGCAGGACGCCGATGACGATGCAGATCACGCCGATAACATTACTGACGGTTTTTATAAGGTCCACGGTCTTAGCCCTCTATTCCACACCCTCAAACAGGTCGTGTTCCAGTCGCCCGTTTACGGGCGGCGGATAGGCCCGCATAAATGAATCCCTGTGCCCGGCCAGCCTGGATACCAGTCCCATCATGCTCAAACGCGGGCGCCCGGCGCCAACCTGGCTGATATGGCAGGCCCGCGCCTTTGCCTGCAATTCCCTGGCCGGTTTGGTCAATTGCACCTTGGCGTGCACCG
>JAPLHJ010000231.1 GCA_026389675.1 Chloroflexota bacterium
CCGAGTAATCCACCACCGGGGCAAGTATATCCGCATCCGTAACCAGCGCATACTGCAAGATCTCCTCGTTCAATATGGGGATCGGCACACCGATGCCCACGGTAAGCGTCGTGCCATAGCCAAGGAAGCTGGTGCCAACCAGCCATTTAGGCTTCATCTGCTTGAGGTCGCCGATAACAGCTAGAGTGCCTGCTCCGCGCGTTGGCACTCCCTTATCCGTGCGCGGCGCCGAGGGATTATGCTGTGTGCCCTGCCAGGCAACATATCCTACGCCGCCTCCCAGAAAGATACGCGTGCCGACGCCGATGGTTTTATAAAGCGGGTCGTTGAGCAGCGGTGACAGTTGCCCCGCCGAGCAAAAATTGGCATTGCCCAGCCTGGCCTTTAGCACGCCCATATAGGTGTAGATCATGCGTGTCACGGCATTTACCGCAACGTTATAGTTCTGGTAGGCATTGCGCATATTGAAGAGCACGGCCTCGTTGATCGTGTTTATATTTACCAAGGTTTCCAACTTCTTGCGCGGGTAACAGTCCGTCCCGTAGGCGCTGGCGACCAGCCTGATGTCTTTACCGGCCACCAGTTCCTCTATAACATGGCCGCCGCCGTATTTGAACTCGCCCGGGTAGATCTTGTTCTTAGGGTCATCATCCGGCATGGCGGTGGCGCCCAGTATGACGTCAACCGCCGCTACCCCTGTATAAGCGGGCACGTCGTTTAGATATACCCTGCCACCACCCATTTTCATACGCGGATTGGTATGCCCGAGGTTCAAGTAAGCGCTGGATGAGCACATGGGGCCGAAGGTGCCCGTGGTTACCACGTCTACTTCTTTCATCGTGGCCGCCACACCTTTCTTTTTGGCGATGCCGATCACTTCTTCAGCAGTGACCACGACCGCCTGGCCTTTTTTAATTTTTTCGTTGATCTCTGCGATCGTCCTGGCCATGTGAACCTCCTTTATAAAATTATCAGCCCGTGCGGTGAAGCTGTTTAAACCGTTTCAGCCGCAGCGGGCGGAGCAGTTCCCAATGAAGAGCCTGATTAATTCTAATGCTTGCCGTACTTTTCGTAAAATACTATATCTGTCAGTTCCCGCCGCGGCGGCGCCTTGGCTTCAGCGGCCGGGTATCCCAGCGGAGTCATCTCCACGGAAACCACCCCTTCCGGCAGGTCGAGTATCTCATCAACCTTTTTCGAATCCGGTATATAGCCGACATGGACGGTACCTAACCCAAGTGCCTGCGCAGCCAATGCCAGGTTCTGCATGGCAATACCCACATCGAACATGAACCATTCCTCGCCCCTGTCCGTTACTATGCCACCCCGGTAACAGCCCGACTTACCCAGTTCTGCGCACGCTACTATCACCATTGGAGCATGTTTGATGGCCTCCGTGGCAGGATTACCCTTATTCACCGTCTCGGCCAATCTGGCTTTGGTAACGGGATCTTTCACTACCACGTAGCGGGTACACTGGGTATTGGCCCATGAAGGCGCCCAGCGTGCCGCGTCCAGTACCTTGTTGAGTATATCATCGGAAATCGGCGTATCCTTATACTGCCTGACGCTGCGCCTGTGGTAAATCGCTTCAAATGTATCCATCAGAAACTACCCTCCCGTTTTTATTGCCCGTTACCCGCCAGCTTTATCAGGTCACCCGGCTGCATCTCCTGCTGTTCGCCGGTCTCCATGTTGCGCAATATTACCACTCCGGCTTTCACCTCATCCTCCCCGATAATCGCCGCGTAGCTGGCGCCCGCCGCGTTGGCATGCTTGAGCTGCGCTTTGAGGCTCCTTTCGACGGAAGAGCTTATCACGGCTATCCCGGTATCCCGCATTTTGGCTGCCAGTTTAACCGCCTCTACCCGGGCGTTCCCACCCATACAGGCGATGAATACAGCAGGTTTTTCAGCCGGAGGCACTGTTATGCCCTGGTTAACCAGGTTAAGTACTATCCTTTCCATACCCGTGGCGAAGCCGATGGCTGGCGTGGATTTACCCCCGATTAGCGCAATCAGGTCATCGTAGCGTCCACCACCGCCCAATGCGCTCTGTGAGCCGCCTTCAGCCGGCTGTATCTCAAAGACCGTCCTGGTATAGTAGTCAAGCCCCCGCACCAGCCTGTGATTCAGCACGTATCTCACTACCAGCGCCGACAGGTAAGTGCGCAAAGAGGAAAAATGCTGCGCGCATTCATCACAGAGGTGGTCAGAGCTTTTGGGCGCCTCATCCGCTGCAGCCTGGCAACCGGACTTCTTGCAGTCAAGCAATCTCAGCGGGTTCTTATCCAGCCTGACCTGGCAATCCGTACACAGCTGCTGTGCCAGCGGTGCGTAGTATTCCTTCAATTTCTGCAGGTAGCCCGGGCGGCACTTCCGGCAACCGATGCTGTTCAACTGCAGGGAAAAATTGGCCAGGCCCAGCGAAGTAAAAAAGTTGAGCGCCATGTTAATGACCTCGGCATCCAGCACAGGAGAGGGGTCACCTATGGCCTCACAGCCGAACTGGTGATGCTGACGGTAGCGCCCGGCCTGCGGCCTCTCGTAACGGAAGATATCGGCGAAATAGAAAAGCTTCACCGGCTGAGGCAGGTTGTCCATCCCGTGCTCGATATAAGCACGGCAGACCGGCGCGGTGCCTTCCGGCCTCAAGGCAAGCTCATTATCGCTGCGGTCCTTGAAGAGATACATTTCCTTGTTAACGATATCGGTCCCTTCTCCCACGCTGCGGGCAAACAGTCCGGCATCCTCAAAGGCGGGCGTGCTTATACAGCCGTAACCATATAAGCGGCATAGCTCCAGCGCCTTATCCTGGATGTAGCGCCAGTACGGTTGCTCTTCCGGTAGCGTATCAGCGGTCCCGCGCGGTGCTTTAAACAAAGTCAGCCACCTCTTTATAGCTAATTATAATATATTAACCAGGTACCAATTGCCAGAGGATAATGCTATTCAGGCACTTCGCCGGCGATCCAATTAAGATATTCTCCGCTGCCGCCAATTATGGGCAGAACAATGATTTCCGGGACAGAATAACTGTGATTTCTCTGCACTGTTGTAATAACGTCAGCGACCGCTGTTTGCCTGGTCTTGATAAGCAGCAATGCTTCCTCCGCAGAGTCTATCCGGCCTTTCCACCAGAAACGGGAAATTACCGACGGTACGATATTTACGCAGGCAGCCTGCCTCCCATCCAGCAGGGCAGCAGCTATCTTCTCAGCCTCATCCCTGCCGGATGCCGTAACCAACATCACTACATGGCCGGTTGGCTTCATGTCCCATTACCCTGCCTTGAGCAGCCTGCCTTTCCCAATTATTGTGTACCGGTACATATTTGAAATAGTTTTGACCGCGGCACCGAGTGAAGAAAAGACAGGAAATCCTTCGGACTCGCACCGCCTCTTGAAATCGATGCTGAGCTTCCTATCCAGTTCGTTTTCCGTGTAGGGATCAAGGAACATGCTTATCAACACCAGCTTGCCTTTTTCATCGCGGGCATCGAGACAGCCTTCCAGTACCCTGTCGGTAATAATTTTTAAACGCTCTTCGGCTTTATCGCCCCACATACCTATCATAAACCTGATCACATCGAATTGAAGTATTATCGAATGAATAGCTTTTTCCGCGGCGATTATCCGGAAAACATCCTTCAAGGACTTTTCGTTATCCCCATATTTATAGAAAAGCTGCCAGGCATCGAGTGGATTGCCGATCATCGTGCCTGACGCGTGCACAAATTCGCGTAGTTCCGTAACCGCCGAAGGCGACAATTGCGACACTTCCAGTCCGGCCTTGATGCACATGTCACTTTGCACCACGCTGAAACCTCCCGAGTATGTAATGATGGATACCCCGTTACCCCCGGGCAGCAGGGAATCTCCCAGGGCGATGACTGTGTTGACC
>JAPLHJ010000202.1 GCA_026389675.1 Chloroflexota bacterium
AGCTGGAAACCTTGATAAATATAAACACGATCAACGAGGCCGTGCTCTTCAATATGCGTAATGCCTACCAGAACTATAACGTTGCGGTAAATGTTGGGACACGCATGATCTATACCTACATGGGCGTGCTAAAGGCCAGGCTGGGCAATGCCAATTTCTGCTCGGCGGGGCAATTGTCACCGCTGCTCAACGACCCGCTGTATAAAACCATCGGCGTCGGCACGCGTATCTTTCTGGGAGGCGGCGTAGGATATGTTGCCTGGCAGGGCACACAGCATAATCCCTCGGCGCCGCGCACGGATAAGGGGGTGCCAACGCGCGGAGCAGGCACTCTGGCTGTTATCGGCGACCTCAAGCAGATGAAGCCTAAATGGCTGGTTGGCACCAGCTTCCTGGGCTATGGGACAACACTGACGGTAGGCATCGGTGTACCGATACCCATATTGAACGAGGAGATCTTGCAGTATGCGCTGGTTACGGATGCGGATATACTTGCCCCGGTGGTGGATTACTCGGATGCCTATCCCAACCGCAAGGCGGAGGTACTGGCCGAGGTCAGCTACGCAGAGTTAAAATCCGGTAAAATAAAAGTCAACGGCAGGGAGATTCCGACCGCCTCTCTTTCAAGCTACCCTGGAGCGGTGGAGATTGCCTCGACCCTGAAGGAGTGGATAAAGAAAGGGGAATTCCTGCTCTCCGACCCGGTGGCGCCGCTGCCCGGAATTGAATCGGGCATCAAGCTCAAGCCGCTTGATGAAAGGCCCATTCCCTGAAGGAGGAATGACAGATGAAAGTATCAAAAAAAATAGTATTACATTTTCCGCAGCAGACTATTGACAAGCCGGTTGTCAGCGCGCTGATACGGGATTATGCTCTCGACTTTAATATACTCAAAGCATCCATATCACCGGGTGAGGAAGGGCTGATGATATTGGAATTGACCGGTGCGCAGAAGGATTATGACCGGGGTATTAAATACCTGCAGGAAGTAGGGTTGGAGATACAGTCGCTCAGCCAGGATGTACTGCGCAACGAAGAGCGCTGTACGCATTGCGGGGCCTGCATCACCATGTGCCCGACGCGTGCCTTCTCTCTCGACTTGGGTACCAGGAAGGTCAATTTCGACAACTCGCGCTGTATTGTATGCGAACTGTGCGTCCGGGCCTGCCCGCCGCGGGCGATGGAATTAAAGTTATAGCAGCGGACGGGTTTAAAAACCCGCCCCTGCAGCACGTAAGGGCCAAATGTACCAGCCGCGCACCTACCGTCATAAGATCAAAGAAGGTGACATGGTATCTTTCACGGTTGCCGTTAAAGAGACCGACCTCTACATACGTGCAACCGGGGATTTAACGCGTGAGGCACTGGCGGCCATCAATGAAATCCGCGGTCCCTTAGAGGCATATATACGGGACCATCCTCTTTTCCTCCACAGCCTGGAGCCGTTTGCGGTGGAGAGCGGCGCGCCAGAGATTGTGCGCGTCATGGCTGAAGCGTCCCGGCTGGCAGACGTCGGACCGATGGCGGCGGTGGCTGGCGCCATGGCAGAACTGGTGGGTAGAAAATTATTGGCGTTTTCACCGGAAGTGATAGTGGAGAACGGCGGCGATATCTTCCTGAAGGTCAATAGCAGGCGGCAGATCGGCATCTACGCGGGGGAATCCGCCTTCACTGGCAAGCTGGCCATCGAAGTGGAGCCGGGGCAGACACCGCTGGGGGTGTGCACGTCCTCAGGAACTGTGGGTCCATCCCTTAGCCTGGGAGTGGCTGACGCGGCTGTCATCGTCTCCCCATCGGCAGCCCTGGCTGACGCCGCGGCCACAGCAGTAGGCAACATAGTCAAGTCCGAACAGGATATCGATGCCGCCATCGGGTGCGGGAAACAGATCAGGGGAATAACGGGCATCGTCGTAATAGTGGGTGGAAATATGGGCGTCTGGGGTGATATCAAGCTCGTGAAAACTTAGCACGCGATTTTAACCGCTGCAGCAGTGCACGCTGATGGTGATGGTGAAAGCAGCAGTGCCGCCGTTGCCATCAGCAACCTCGCAGGTAATAGTATATGTGCCCGGATCACCGGCTGCTATCCACTGGATGTTCGGGCCATTACCGATTATCTTACCGCCGGTCGCTTTCCAGATATAAGTAAGCTGGTCATTATCAGGGTCGGTGGCGAGGCAAACCACGTCCCCTGTCCCGGGTGAACTTGATGGCGCTGATGACCGGCGCGTTATTGGGTTTTTCGGGTACCGTTATTAAGGCATCCCCGGTTGTCGACCCACCTTTGCCATCGCCGACGTACACCGTGACCCTATAGCTGCCCGGGTTATTCGGCGCTGTCCATGTCGCAGTATCGGAAGAACCTTCGATCAAGCCCCCGCTTGCGGTCCACTGGTAGCTCAGGTTATCGCTTTCGGGGTCGCTGGCCTGGCAGTTAAGATTGACCTTGCCTAAAGGTTGCACGACCTGCCGGTCGGCAGTCAGGCTCGATATTATAGGGGGATTATTTACCGGCTCAGGGGCAGGCGCAAGAGGAGCCGGGCTTTTTCCGGCGGCGCAGCCTGTATATACCAGTATGGTGGCAATACATACGGCTGCAATATATATAATACGGTTTGAAATCATACGGTGATACCTCCTGTATCAGGGTACAGCAGAGATTATTTATCCCCGGACAAAACCTTGTTGATCCAGAACTGGTGCGATAAAAATGGCGCCGGTTGCACTATTATTATGATTACCG
>JAPLHJ010000059.1 GCA_026389675.1 Chloroflexota bacterium
CGCGGTAAGGCAGACGCTGGATTTCGATACGGGCAAGGCAGCAGCCACCTGCATCTTCGGATGGCTGGTGTATATGTCGGTGCTCATCCTCGTTTACCTGTGGCTGCCCTCGTCCTTCAAGATGCTGCCCTTCTAAGCCTGCGCTGTCAACTTTAATTAAATAGTAAACTCTAAGGCTCAGATCTTCTCGAACATGGCGATATCGGCCTGCCCTTCGAGGAAGGGCTTCATCGCGCGGAACATGTCCTTGAAATGGGGCGCTGTCGAATGGAAGGTCAGAGCCTCGTTGTCTTCATATTTCTCGTAAAAGAAGAAGATGTTGCGGTTGTCGGAGCGCCTGTGGACGCTGTAGTCGATGCAGCCCGGATCCTTGAGGAATTTGGGTGCGAAATCCTGGATGACTTTGGCCAGGTCATCGCCGTTACCCTCTTTGGCCCTCATTGTTGCGGTTATTACTATCATTTGTTGCCTCCCTGTTTATATTCCTGTGAACTTGCCGAAGAACTCCTTGTATTTCTCGGATCCCGTCGTCCGTGAGGTGAACTTGCCGCCGTCTGCCCACTCAATGTCACCCTGGACGGCAAGAAGCTCGAGGTGACTCATGACCTCGCGCTGGGAGAGATATTTTCCGAAGCCGCGGCGCAGTCGGGGATCGAAAAGCTCGATGGCGATTTGGTCGAGATCGAGAACGCGGCCATCCAGTATCCTCAAAATATTCCCGCAGCGCTCGATATGAAAACGCAATATCTCTGCGGCACGCTCGGCCGGCCTCAGGTAATTAGGCTTGCCCTTCTCGAAAAGGCGGTGCCCGGGCAGCAGCAATTCCGCTCCGCGGCACTGTTTCTGCAGCTTATCCAGTGATTCGATATAGGCGATAAGTCCGTAGGCGCTGTTATTCTTTCCGTAGTCCTCGGGCAATATGCGCTTATTGCAGTAATATTCCAGCATGAGCGAGGGGTGCGGGGTGATGGTGGCCAAAAGAGTATCGCCGCCGAAAACAACCTCGTCTTCGAAAATACCACACATGGAATCGGGCGAATGCCCGGGGGTGAGCAGGAAGCGGAAACGGCTGTCTGGTAAAGCAGTCCCCTCCATTATTCTTTGTGTAGCCTTTAGCTTGCTGCGCTTGCGGTGATAGGGCCGGCAGATTTTGTTGAACTGCTCGGGCATCAGGCAGGTCCGGCAGGAGCCAGGGAAATCGGGATGCGCGGCGCCGTCGTCTATATCCTCGTGGTAGGCAACCATGCTATCGAAGGCATAATGAGCCCAAAGCTCGGCGCCGCTGGCTTCCAGCACCTCGGGCAGGTTGCCGTCATGGTCCTCGTGGCCATGTGTGATGATAACACGCCGCATATCCTTAACATCGAATCCGGCCTGGCCCAGCATCGAGGTCAGCACATCGAACTTGCCAAACTGGCCGGTATCGATGAGCGTGAGCTTTTCACCGGTCACGACGTAGCACCAGGTGGGGCCGAGGTCCCAGTCGCCACCCGAATCGTAATAGAGCGGCACTCCGATACAATAGATATCTATGCCGCGGCGGGTGCGGTACTTCATAATGACGCCGTCGCCATTGGGCTTGTCCTGCTTCAATATCTCAAACTGCTGCAATTATTTTTTCTCCGCTTTCCACAAAGCTGTATTGTAAAGCATTTTTACGCTATGTGTCCAAGATTTTCTAAAATGAAATCAGTACCCCGGTAATGATCGCTTGAAAAGGAGGTGGCCGCCATGGAAGACAGGATCCTCAAGTACATCGCGAA
>JAPLHJ010000086.1 GCA_026389675.1 Chloroflexota bacterium
TCCTGCTGTGGTCAGCAACAGGGTGGGGTCACCGTGCGGAATCAAAGAAGAACTGGGGATGACCTTATGCTGCTTTTCAATAAAAAAACTTAAAAATGAATTACGAATCTCTTTACTTTCCACGGAAAATCACCTCTGCGCATTTTAGTAAAGGTAGCGTATCCAAGTCAATGAAAAATGCAAATCTTCCCTTTGCCCTATCTGAGCTTAGAATCATCGGACAACATATGTTACAATCAGGGCGTTAAGGAAACAAACATGCCTGTTTATGAATACCGCTGCAAAAACTGTAACAGCAAGGTAGAAATATACCTGCCAAAATTCACCGGCGAGTCTCCGCTCTGCCCCAAAATTCACCGGCGAGTCTCCGCTCTGCCCGAAATGCCAGCAAAATTCACTTGAGCGCATTTTCTCCAGCTTTATGATGCAAAAATCTTATAAAGATGTATATGATAACATTCTTTCCGATTCACAGCTAACACGGGGCTTGATGAACAATGACCCCCGGGCACTCGCGGAATGGAACAAGAAAATGAGCGGCGGTGAACCAATCGCTCCTGAATACCAGGAAACCATGGAGCGGATGGAGCGGGGCGATATGCCTGCGGGTCCGTCTCCTGCTGAACAACCACCGGCCGAATAAACACAATTTACCGGTTTACGAGCATGCCTTTATACGAATACATATGCGGCAACTGTAATAAAAGGGTGACCGTTTTCCTGCGTACGGCAGCGGCAGAGGCGAATCATAGCTGCCCGGTATGCGGCAACAGCGGCCTGATCCGTATTATTTCCAGCTTTGCCGTACATAAATCAATCCAGACTATACATGAGGAGAGCGGTACGCCTGGCCAGGCCGTCTCGCCGGACTACTATAAAGATCCACGCAATATCGGCAGGCATCTTGAAAAGCGGCTGCAAGACTCGAATATTGAGATACCCCCTGACATAAGGAGAACCATAGACGAGGCAAGGGAAGGCAACCTTCCGGCTTCCCTCAAGGATCTGGACAGTGCAGCAGCAGATTCTGCGTATCATTGACGCCAATATCAACCGCATAAGCGAAGGGTTACGTGTCCTGGAAGATATCAGCAGGTTTATCATCGAGGATGAGGATATAACCCGCCGGCTTAAAACCCTGAGGCACCAATTAAACAAATTGGTTGCAGAAACAGGGCTTCATTTATTAGAGACAAGGGACGCGGTCGGCGATGTCGGGGCGGACTCAGATGTAATTCACGATCACATGAACCTTTCTTCAATCGTCAGGGCAAATGCTAAAAGAGCTCAGGAAGGCATTCGTGTGCTTGAGGAGCTATCAAAACTCCCCGAACTAAAGGCTGTATTATCGGGAGCCGTGTTAAAGGAATCCAGGTATAAAATATATTCTATTGAGAAAATCCTGATAACCCGGCTATCTGATCACCATACCAAAAATAAATAACCGTGGGAGCCCTGAGGGTGCTTATTTACGGCTGGCTTTTTCAACAGAAAATAGTCCCCCATTTATAAAAAATTAGGCAATTATGCCTATCAAATTTAGCTTGACTTTAGCGGTTGCCACTGCTAAAATCTCCGATTTGGTGGGTACGTGTCTCCGCATAAACGTAACCACAAGTATTTTCAAATAAGTAAGGAGGTACTATGGTACAAATTCCCCCGATCTTTTGGATCGTTCCTGTCGCCGGTGTACTGACAGTCCTGTTTGCCACATGGTTGGCAATCAGCATCATGCGCCGACCCACGGGCACACCAAAGATGAAAGAAATCGGCGACATGATTTTTGAAGGTGCGTGGGCGTTCCTTAAAAGGCAATATGGCACTATCGCAATGTATACAATAGTAGTTGCCATAATTATCGGCGTAATCGTTGCCGTGTTGCCGCCGGAGGAAGCACTTCAGAAGGCCGGCTACGACCCGTTCTCAATTGGCTGGCACACGGCTCTTGCTTTCCTGGTTGGCGCCATTTGTTCCGGCGTATCCGGTTTCATCGGCATGTACATTGCCGTGAAATCCAACGTACGCTGCGCAGCCGCTGCACAGAAAAATCTTACCGAGGCTGTAAAAGTAGCACTTCACGGTGGCGCTGTATCGGGTTTCCTTATCACCGCGCTTAGCCTCATCGGCGTAACTGTTATTTTCTTTTCATTCGGTGGGGCCACTACCCCACAGTTATCTCCCCATCTTATAGTTGGCTTCGGCTTCGGCGCCAGCTTCGTCGCACTCTTCGCACAGCTCGGCGGCGGTATCTATACCAAGGCCGCTGATATGGGCGCCGACCTCGTGGGTAAGGTCGAGGCCGGCATTCCCGAAGACGATCCCCGCAACGCCGCCGTAATCGCTGATTTAGTCGGCGACAACGTTGGTGATTGCGCCGGCCGTGGTGCAGACCTCTTCGAATCAACCGCTGCCGAGAATATCGGCGCCATGATCCTGGGTGTAATTGCATATGTGGCAACCCAGAACGTGGCCTGGATCCTTTTCCCGCTGGTTGTCCGCGGCTTTGGCATGATCGCCAGCATGATCGGTATCATGATCGTGAAGGCAAAAGAAGAAGAGAATGCCATGAATGCTCTTAACCGCGGCTACTATGTAGCCATCGCGCTGTCCGTAGTCGGACTGGCCATTACTGTTAACTTCATGCTCGGCAACTGGTGGCTTTTCGCTGCCGGCATCGTAGGTATTGCCGCCAGCATCGCCATCATTTTCGTCACCCAGTATTACACTGAATCCCGTTACAAACCGGTCCAGGATATAGCCGAAGCTTCCAAAACCGGACCGGCCACCAATATCGTGGCTGGCGTAGCGGTAGGCTTCGAAACTACTTTCGCTACTGCTTTGGTTATCGGCACCGCCCTGATTCTTTCCTACCTCTTTGGTACTCTTAGCGGTGTCCAGGGCGGAGGCGCGTTCGGCACGGCCGTTGCTACCATGGGCATGCTGATGACCTGCCCGTACGTCCTTTCAATGGATACATTTGGCCCCATCACTGACAATGCCAACGGAGTCAACGAGATGGCAGGCGCCGGCCCGGAGATCCGCAAGATAACCGACAGGCTGGACGCTGTTGGCAACACAACCAAGGCCCTTACCAAGGGTTATGCCATGGTTTCCGCCGGCCTGGCTGCCTTCCTGCTTTTCCAGGCATATCTTGACAGGGTGTCATTCCTCAGATTTGGAGAAGCCGGTAAATTCGCCGTTGTAGATATTGCCCGCATAGAGGTCTTCGTGGGGGCGCTTCTCGCCGCCATGCTTGTATACCTCTTCAGCTCATGGGCAATCAAATCGGTCGGACGCACTGCCAGCAGCATCATTGCTGCGGTTCGCAAGCAATTCCATGATCATCCCGGCATTATGGCCGGTACTGAGAAACCCAACTATGGCGAGATCGTGGATATCACAGCCAAAGCAGGCCTCAAAGAGATGATCGCCCCGGCCCTGCTGGTAGTACTGGCGCCGGTAGTCGTGGGCTTGCTCTTCAAGTTCCTTCCCGGTATTCCTCTGGCCGGCGGCAAGTTCTATAACTGGGACGCCGCGCAGGTTGTGGCCGCACTGCTTATGGTCGGCACAATCGCAGGCATTATGCTCGCCTCCTTCATGAACAATGGCGGCGGCGCCTGGGACAATGCCAAAAAGATGATTGAAGACGATCAGCTTAAGGATGCAAACGGCAAAGTGCTCGGCAAAGGTTCCGATGCACATAAGGCTGCCGTGGTTGGAGACACCGTGGGTGACCCGTTCAAGGATACTGCCGGTCCATCACTTCACGTGCTGGTAAAGCTACTGGCCACCATCACCCTGGTTCTCTGCCCGCTCTTCGTCTAATACTCGCACTACAAACAACTATAAAAGGGGCAATCACCTGATAAAGGGATTGCCCCTTTTCTCATCGCCGATAGTGGTTGCCGGACCGTGACCGGGATATACAATCGTATTATCAGGAAGCGTGTACAGTTTGGTCTTTATGCTTGATTCCAACTGCTTGTAGCTGCAGCCCGGAAAATCCGTTCTGCCGATACCGGCATTAAAAAGCGTATCACCACTGAATAAAATACCCTGCCCGTATAAAGAGATCTCATCCGGGCTATGGCCGGGTGTAAAAAGCACTTCAAAATGCAGGTCGTCGATATCGATTTTATCACCGTCAGTTAAGAATATGTCCGGTTCAGGTATCCTGGCCGACCCACCAGACATAGCCGCCACTAATTTCACAAAAGCTCCGGGGGATTGTTTTTCAGATCCCGATCCCACGGCAAGCCTTGCGCCGGTCGCGTCTTTGATACTTTTGACCGCCCCGATATGATCGAAATGCGAATGTGTAACTACAATCATAGCTACGGACAGTTTATCAGCCTCAGCCGTCTTCAATATTAACTTCGCATCCGCACCCGGGTCGACGACCATGCACTTCCTGGTAATCACGGAGCCGACGATGTAGCAATTAGTCGCTATGAAACCGACGGTCAAAGCTTTTAATATCATTCCAATACTCCCAATTGTTATAAATAAAACCCAGCCTGCCTTAAGCAGTACAACAATAAACAGTTTACTGGCTTAAGCAGGCTGTGTCTACGGATTTGATAGGGGGGCTCTTAAGTGGCGCGGATCTCTTCGCGCATAAACCTTATATAGGCAATAGCAAAGCATACGGCGGTAAGGGCAATCAATCCGACCAGTTGGGGCCAAACGATCAACAGGCTCTGATAAAGCGGTAAAGGCGCAGGCCTAAGGCCGGAATAAATCCCTATCATCATCATGGTCGGACTGCTCGTGCCAAGGATGGGAAGCAACATAGCCTGGATGCTTTCCACGTACAAAGTGCCGGGAGAGATGCGGCTAATCATCCTGTAAAGGTAATCGTATGAGGCCACTTGATCTACCGTCGAATCCTGATTGATAGGACTTACCGCTCCGGCGATCAGGTTGGCGATCAATCCTATGAAAAGGAACAGGAACAGCCAGATTGCAATTGAGGCCAGCGCCGACGTCGACGTTTTCTTAAATAGCACCGAGAAAAGTACGGCCAGCGACATCCAGAAAGCGCCATACAGTACGCTTACCAGGATAAACATGAATAAGCGGAGTATCTCCTCAGCTTCAGGCGGAACGCCGATCATACGAAGCCCGAGCCCGGCCACTAAAGTGACAACACTGATGACCAAAATAGCAATCATAACCAGCCCGGCCAGGAACTTGCCGTTAATAACATCATCCCTGTATATCGGCTGGGCGAGAAGACGGCTTAAGTTTCCGCTTGTCCGCTCACTGTTTACCGCGTCGAAACCCAGGGCTATGCCTATGATAGGAATAAAAATCGACATGAACAAAGGAAATGAGAATGGTATATTGCTTCCGCTGACGATAAAAAGATTTAAGAAAATGAAGTTTGTAGAATCACCCACAGTTGTCCGGATATTCTGAGCAGCGATATAAATTGTAGCTACTCCTGCAAGATAAACCAGCAAAAACAGAATAATAAACCGTTTGCTGTTGAAATTGTCCGCCAGTTCTTTCCAGAAGATCTCTGATAGGCCTGACATATCTACGACTCTTTGAAGTATTTCATGTATATTTCTTCCAGTTCAAATTCTTCGACCTTCATCTGTACCTTCAGACCGGTAGACTTGTAAACAACTTCTTCCAGCGCTTTGCTGATATTATCATCCGCCACCACAACGGTACTGTCAGCTACATTATCAATGCTGACCGCTCCCGGAATTCTCAGGATATCGTCGCGGACATTAGTAGCGACCTGAGCAATGGGCAGGATTATATTGAATTTCCCCTTGCGAAGCGCTTCCCTGCCCAGCTTATCCACTGACCCGGACGCAACTATTTTGCCGTTGGAAAAAATCCCAACCTGTGTACATATCTTCTGCACCTGGTGCAACTGATGAGACGAAATCAACACCGTGATTTTCTCTTTAGCCATATTCTGAATCAAGCTCAGTACCTGGTCAGTCCCTTCGGGATCAATGCCTGACGTGGGCTCATCGAATATCGCCACCCTTGGTTGTTTGACCATGACATCGGCGATGCCCAGGCGCTGCTTCATACCGTGTGAATATTTACCTACCAGCTGGTCGGCTTTGTCTTTTAGACCCACATCTTCAAGCAGCCTGTCGATGACTGCATTGAGCTTTTTAGTCTCAATGCCATTCAAACGGCCGGTATATCTTAAGTTTTCCCGCGCTGTCAGGTCATCGTAAAAACCGATCCTTTCGGGCATGTAGCCAACCACTTTCTTGACCTTAATAGGTTCACGCGCCGGGTTGTAACCGGTTATCTTGATACTGCCTGCCGAAGGTTCGCTAAACCCCATAAGCATCAGTATGGTGGTAGTTTTTCCGGCGCCGTTGGGGCCTAAAAAACCGAAGACTTCCCCCTCGCCGATGCTCAAATTGACACTGTCAACAGCAACGAATTTACCGTATTTTTTTGTGAGGTTTTGAGCCTCGATTACTTTGTTATTATTCATTTTGATATTAGCGGCGGCCAAAACGGACGAAAATAACAGCAAGTGCAATTACTACCAGTAGCACAATGCCGACGCCAACCCAACCCCAGATAGTTGGTGTAAGCACGGTAGTCCTTATCTGCAAGTTGGTAAAGGCATTCTTTGCGTTCGGTTCAGCCTGCACAGTAATCATATAATCGCCGGCAATGGTTTTCTCGGACGGCCTCACGGTAACCTGTATCTCTTTCGTATCACCGGCTTTAAGCGAATCGATCTTGTCCGGCTTGCAGGTCACGGTCCAGCCATTGGGCCTGTCCTTCGCCTGGCAGCTAACCTCAACATTCTCCAGGTCTGCCGAACCGGAATTAGCGACAGTCACAGTAAAGTTATTGTCCTGCCCGGCGGTAGCTTCCGTATTCAATCTCCCGTCCGGAGTTGCCATTTTTAGATCATAGGCGGCCGTCACTATGGCTTTAAGCAGTATTGAAGATTTCAGATCACCGCTGCTTACTTCAAAAGTGATAGGGTATTCTCCCGGCGCCGGGACTTTCCAGGCGTAAGGCCTGACCGACAGCTTCACCGTTTCGGGATAGGCTTTGCCTGCGTCAAGGCGGATAGAAGCGATTTCCTGCCCTTCCCCATAGCCGGGTGCTATCGTGGATACAAAACCCTCGGGCACAACCGCCTTTAAGTCGAATATCTTCGATTCTTTTCCACCGGAATATGTGACGCTTATAGTGTAAGCGTAATTCACTCCCGCATAGCTGCTCAGGGCGGGATACTGGCAGGTTAACTCAAGTTTCTCCGCCGGCTGCGCATCATCACGAAGGATATTCTGCGAAATGTCAGGGTTGCCGATTTGTGCAGCTTTTGCGGCAGGAATGTCCATAAAACCCAGTGCGATTAACGCCATTGCCAGTAAACCTATCATTACAGCAACGGCCATTTTCCTTGTCATAGGTAGACCTCCATCAACATAATCACTAACTGAAGGAAATTTGCGCGGAAACCATCTTTGTAAACGGAAATATAATTTAGCTTAATATTATATTGCTGTCAAATATTAACAACCTGTTAAAATTGGGATTATTGATTTATTAGCTTATTACAAATATACTGAAAACATCGGACTTCTATTTAATTACGCAGGGAGGTGTTTCCATGGCGGAGTTAGAAATCGGTACCATTGTGGATTTCTTCGCCAGACCGGTTGTAGCGGCTGTGGAACTGACTGGTGAACTGAAAGTCGGCGATAAGATACGGATCCACGGACATACCACGGATATGGAATTCGTCGTCTCTTCAATGCAAATCAATAACCAGAATGTTACTGCGGCTAAATCCGGCGACGCGGTGGGACTAAAAGTGGCTGACAAGGTGCGTCACGGAGATAAGGTTTTCAAGGTTACTGATTAGCCTTTACACCAAAACTCTTAATCAGGCTGGCCATTTCGATGGCGCTATTAGCCGCGGCAAATCCCCTGTTGCCTTCCTTGGCTCCAGCCCTTTCGATAGCCTGTTCCAGGTTATCGGCGGTGATAATTCCTTGAATTACAGGTATTCC
>JAPLHJ010000260.1 GCA_026389675.1 Chloroflexota bacterium
CAAATGTAGATTTAAGCAGCCTGATAGCCAGGGCGGTTACAACAGCTACCTGTGCCAGCACTACACCTGCAACTGCAAAACTGAAACGAATTACGTGCTTATCAATAAATCCTCCAATAGGGGTATTGAAGAAGATAAGAAGTGCCGCACCTAAAGCTACGGGGGACAGCACAATCGGCAAATCTAACAGGCTGTCCACAATATCTTTGCCTGGGAAACGATATTGCGAGACGACATAAGCTGTGGGAATTGCTAGAACTATTGCAAGCGCAGTGGAAATTGTTGCAGTGATTAAACTAAGGCAAATGGCAAAACGTACCTCATCAGAAAGAAGCGAACTCAAAAAGAGTGGCAAGTCGGTGGCTGCAACCAACGAAACAATTAATATGATAAGTGAAAAAACGAGGACCGAAAACGCGATAAATACTGCAAAATGGAAAACGTGATCGCTTCGGGTACTAGGTAACATGGGATACATGATATGCTGCCTCTATTTGATTAAGGTAATAAATCCTGGCGGCAGTTTATATTCGCCGCCGATGCTGGCATTTGGTGCCATTGCCTTAGCCTCAATTTCACTCGTTTTATAACCCCATTTTCTGAATATCTCCTGGCCGTCGGGTGATACCAGGAAGTCGATAAACTTCTCGGCATTTTCTTTATTGACAGCAAAGTATGTGACTGCTGCAGGTATGTAGGCAATGCGGGGTAACTTCCCAGCAGGGAGCATGACAGCCGCAGTAGTTGCCGGATTCCATGCAGCAAAAACATCCCAGCCTATCACCGCGTCAACCGATCTGAGCCCAAGTAGGGCGGCGGTATTATCGCAACTGCTGGCATAGGTTTTGCAGGTACCTGCAAGCTTAACCTTATCCAGTAAGCCATTGTAATCCAATAGCTCAATAGCATACAGCCCCACGCAAACAGAGCTTGGTTCTCCGATTGCAAATTCGATATTGGGGTTCATCAGGTCAGTTAAAGACTTTATTTCCTTGGGGTTACCCTTTTGCACACATATGGCCGGGATTAGATAGGCGATGCGCTTGGAATTAGCTGTGGGAACCACACCATCACGTTCTGCCTTTATCATGTAGTCTGGCGAACCTGGAATATAGATATCACCGGTTTTCCCTAGCTTCATTTGAGAAAGCAAGGTGCCCGACCCGCCAAAAGTTAGATAAACCTTAACGCCTGTTCTTTTTTCAAATGTAGCCGCGGCTTCTTCCATGGGAGGTTTGCTTGCTGAGCCGACAAATGCGGTGATACTCTTGTCTTCTGTCCCGTTGTTGCCACACCCAATCATGGAAGCGACCATTATGGCGACCGCCAGAAATACAGCAATTTTTAGCAATTTAATCATTCTTTCACATTCCAACCCTTTTAAATATCAGAGAGCTTTTAGTCGACAAAACTTTACATATAATATCACCAAATCAAGGGCGTGTAATTCTCCATATGTTATTGTTTTCCATAGTCATTAATCACTTTGATAGTAATGATGGGTAGTTTAGCGCAACCATGGAAAATAATGGCTGGTAACGGCAGCCCCAATATTGTCTTCACCCCTTATAATAATCTGGCGTAGTTCCAACGGACCCGGAGTATATCTTATCGAGAATTGAACTATGGCAACATAGAATTTAACTCATGGTTCGCCTGATGGCTAAGGAGAAAAAGTTCGGAATCTGTCTTGAATCGTGTTATTTTTAGCTTCAGCAAATAGCATGGTGGGGCATCAGGGGTTTGAACCAGGGCTCGGGCTATGCTGAGAGCCAGAGGACATCCCCGTACAAGTCCGGCGCGTGAGGACGGGTAGCGAAAATGGCAAACGCCTTCTTCTCCTTCCCTACCTGTGTAGCGTCACCGTGCCCTGGTAAAATCCATGTTTCATAGGGCAGCACCAGGATCTTGTTCTCGATGGAATCCACTATTGAATTGAAACCGGCCGGCGTCCAGGTTTTCCCCGGGCCACCCGGAAAGATGGTATCTCCCGATAGCAGGTATCTGCCGGCAAGAAAGCAAGTGCTGCCCGGCGTATGCCCCGGCGTATGCAATACCTTGATCTTTAGCAACCCGACATCTATAAGGTCGCCATCCCTGAGCTGGATATCCGGCGGATGTTGCAGTTGACCGGCGTCAAGGGGATGAATTGCGATGGGAATCCCGAGCGCTGATTTCAGTTCACCAAGCGCCCCGATGTGGTCGATATGATTATGGGTTATCAGAATGTATCTCGGATGTGTACCGGCCAGTTGACCAATTATTTTATCGGCATCGCCCGGTGCGTCAACCAGAAGACTTTCCCCGGAAGATTTGCAGACAACAATGTAAGCATTGGTAGCGAATGGCCCGAGTTCGAGTTTGATTACCCCGGCACTGTCGTCTTCAAAGCTGTATGCCATATTATGCTTTGTCAGCCCCTGCTTTTATCATGCTGGGATTCTATACCTGGAAAACGATATGCCGTTTCCAGGTTTCCGAAGGAGTAGGGTAGTCTGACCGGTAATGTGCGCCCCGGCTTTCCTGCCTCAGTAAAGCTGCTTCTGTCATTAATCGCGCGTTAATCACCATTGTATTCAACTCATATGAAAGCCGGTCGGACGGCGCCGGCAGGAGGGTTTGCCAGGTCGACAACATCACTGCCGCCTCGTAAAGCCCCTCAACATCCCTGACTATCCCCACCTTGTCCCAGAGCAGCGACTGTAGGCCTGCCAGATTCAACATCTGCCTGTCCCGATGGGGTTCACGGGACGGCAGCCTGTACAAATCCGCAATGGTGCCTGCTTTCTCAATAGTTGAACCGGCATCAAACTGCGTCCTCTCAATGCTTCTCTTACTGAAGACCAATACTTCCAGCAGTGAATTGGAGGCTAACCTGTTAGCACCGTGTACTCCGGTGCAGGCCGTTTCCCCGGCCGCAAATAAGCCCGGGATATTGGTTTCACCCCAGGTATTTACCTTGACCCCTCCCATGAGGTAATGTGCCGCCGGAGCAACGGGGATCGGCACCTTGGTAATATCCAGGCCATGATCCAGGCAGAACCGGTAAATATGCGGAAAACGGGTGGTAGTCCTGGTCGCCGGCAACTGTGTAACATCAAGAAATACCCTGTCACTGCCGGTTTTTCGCATCTCGAAAAGTATGCTCCGCGCCACAACGTCACGCGGGGCGAGGTCAGCATCCTGCGAGTAATCGGGCATAAAGCGGTAGCCGTCGACATTCCTGAGTACACCCCCCTCTCCACGGACCGCTTCACTGATGAGAAAGGGGGAAACGCCCGGCAGCCTGAGCGCAGTGGGATGAAACTGGAAAAATTCCATGTCGGCGATCTCCGCCCCCGATTGAAAGGCCAGCGCGATCCCATCCCCTGTAGCGGTGTCGCCATTGGTGGTATATTTAAAAAGCCTTCCCGCACCGCCTGTAGCCAGAATAATGAATTTGCAGCCAAATTCCTCTATTAATCCGCTTCTAAAATCAATTGCCTTGATGCCGCATACCTGGCCGCTGTTCAATATTATCTCAGTAGCCAGGCAGTATTCCAGCACCTTTACCGGTGACATCCGCACCTGCTCGCTCAGCGTAACTTCAATATATTCACCGGTGGCATCGCCCCCGGCATGCAGGATACGCGAAACCGAGTGCGCTGCTTCCCGGGTCAAGGCTACCTCACCGTTGACCGTGTCAAAGGGTACCCCGAACCCTATCAAATCAGCTATGCGGTCGGGCGCCTCATCTACCAGTATCCGCACCGCTTCTTCGCTGCATAAACCGTCTCCCGCATTGATGGTATCTTTGAAATGCAGCTCGGCTGAATCGTTCTTGCCGATGGCGGCCGCAATCCCACCCTGCGCGTGGCGCGTATTACAATCCTCGATACCGCCCTTGGTAACAATCAAAACACTACCATGTTCGATAGCCAGCAGGGCGCTGTATAACCCGGCTATGCCGCTGCCGATAACTATGTAATCGTAATAATTCATGTTCCCGCTTTTAGCCTGTAAAATCCATTATAGCAATATTTGTTACAAGGCTTTTGATAAATCCTGTTAAAGTATTGCTTCGCCCTGCAGCGCCCAGGGACTGGCGGATGTTATCCTGACTCTCAGCATAGCGCCTGATAAATCACGGCAATCTGTAAAAAACACGAGCTTATCACTGTATGTTCTTCCATACCATTTGGCGCCTTTTTTACCTTCGACAAGTATCTCCTGGTCAGTCCCGATCATGACTGCATTTATCTCCGATGCTATCGCTTCCTGCAGAGACTCGATATGGTGCAGCCGCTCCATTTTAATTTCTCCCGCAACATCATCAGTAAATTCTAAATCAGCTTTGGTCCCTGATCTCGAGGAGTAAGCCGCTGTATGCACAACGTCAAACCGGATGTCCTCGATGGCGCGTACCGAATTAAGGAATTGCTCATGGGTCTCGCCCGGGAAACCGACTATCAGGTCCGTACTGATTGCAATATCGGGCACCTGATCTCTCATTGCATGGACAAGCGACCGGTACTGGTCAAAGTTATAATTACGGTTCATAGCTTGTAAAATCTGGTCGTCGCCCGCCTGCAGCGGCAGGCAAACGTGATGACATACCTTCGGCAGGGAAGCCATAGCCTCGATCAGGTTACTGCTCATATCTTTGGGATGATTGGTGAGGAACCTGATCCTGAGTAAACCTGGCAGGTTATGAAGCCGGTAGAGCAGGCGGCACAAGTCGATATCTCCAGCCAGGTCATGCCCGTAGGCATTGACGTTTTGTCCCAGCAGGATTATCTCCCGCGCACCATTAACGACGGCATCTGCTGCCTCGTTCAGTATCTCAGAGGGGGGCCGGCTCTTTTCCCGCCCGCGCCGGTAAGGAACAATGCAATAGGAACAATAATTGTTGCAGCCCTGGATTATCGGTATATACGTGACGACCGGATTGCCGGCCGGGGTCAGCGAAATGCTGCTCTGGTAAGTCCTGGAGAGCGACTGGCCCGCCAGCCAGTCCTCGAACTGGCGGGACATCCCGGC
>JAPLHJ010000197.1 GCA_026389675.1 Chloroflexota bacterium
AAAGAGGCGTGTATTATATGCCGCCCTGGGCGTTGTCATAGGTACTATGACTGTCGTTGGCATACTCACCATCGCCTCCGCCGGTGAGGCGAAGATATATAAGCAACTGGAACAATACGGGCCAAATTTAACGGTGATACCGGCGATAAACAACCTGGATATGAAATTGGGCAATCTGAGCATGGGCACACTGACAGTCGGGGAAAATTATATCCCCGAGGACCAGTTGCCCAAAATCAGGCAAATAGCGGACAGTAAAATTAGAGAGGCTTTGAAAATCACCGACGAGGGAGATATTGCTACGATCGCACCCAAGCTTTTTGAGAACACGAAGGTAAACGGAGTATCGCTGGTGGTTGTCGGTGTAGACCCGCAGCAAGAAAGGATAGTCAAGTCGTGGTGGGAGGTTGGAAAGGGGGCCTATCTCGACGGAACGGACCAGGCGCTGGTTGGAGCGATAGCGGCCGATCTGCTCAAACTGAATGTAGGCGATACGTTGTCGCTCAATGAAAGCAGCGTGAAAGTTGCCGGCATTCTCAAGGAAACCGGGGCGAGCGATGATTATCAGATCTTCGCTCCACTGCCCACCGTTCAAAAGGCATTTAATAAGGAAAATGTAATTTCATCCCTTGATATCCGGGCCCTGTGCAACGCCTGCCCGGTGGAAATGATCGCAAATAGCATAAACCAGAACATACCGGGAGTCCGTGCGATTGCTGTGAAACAGATAGCTCAATCTGAAATGGGACTGGTAGCAAAAATGAACAGCATGATGTTCGCACTTGCGGGCATTACTCTGATGGTGGGACTGTTCGGGGTCGTCAACACCATGATGTCGTCGGTGCACGAAAGGACCAAAGACATCGGGATCATGAGAGCAGTCGGGGCATCCCGTAAACAGATAATCAAGATTTTCATATTTGAAGCTGTTGTTATCGGAATCATCGGAGGCATCGCAGGATATTTACTGGGGACCGCCCTGGCGTACTTGATCGGGCCACTGGTCTTCGAGGGAACGGCGGTATATTTTGTACCCCAGTATTTCCCGCTGGCCCTGGCCGTGTCAATCGCCGTTGCCGTGGCAGCGGCTGTTTACCCGGCTGTGAAGGCAGCCGAGATCAGGGTTGCCGATTCATTCAGGTCCGAGTGACCAGGCCGGGTTATTTCATATAAAAGGAGTTATATATGCTGGAAGTCAGGAACGCATCAAAAATATATGGCGAGGGGCCAACCCGGGTAGTCGCCCTGGACAATGTATCGCTGGAAGTAGAAAACGGGAACTTCATAGCCGTCATGGGGCCATCCGGAAGCGGTAAATCCACCCTGCTAAATATCATAGGCGGATTGGATCAGCTCTCGAGCGGCGAGGTGATACTCGATGGAAAGCGCATTGACGGCTATGACGAAAATGCCCTGGTTGAAATAAGGAGGGGTAAAATCGCCTACGTTTTCCAACAGTATCACCTTCTCCCCTCACTGACCGCCCTGGAAAACGTGTTAATGCCTCTTGTCTTCGCGGGCAAAGGACAGAATGAAAAGGAGGCCCTGGACATATTGAAAAGAGTGGGCCTCGAAAAAAGAGCCGGCCATAAGCCCTCCCAACTGAGCGGCGGCGAACAACAGCGGGTGGCAATCGCGAGGACACTGGTTACCAGCCCGGAGCTTATCCTGGCTGATGAACCCACGGGCAACATGGACCAGAAAACTGGGAACGAGATACTGGAGCTGTTCAAAGAGCTCAATGCGGAAGGACGCAGCATCGTCATGGTCACACACAGCCCCGATATAGCCAAACACGCAAAGGAAATAATTTACCTGCAGGACGGCCAGGTTATCAAGAGGACCAATAATCACCGCGGGGAAGTCCCCTGCGAAATGAACAGCCGTTGAGTTGGATCAAACCGAAAAACCCTGAGTTAAAAATATTCGATATAAGGAGGACATAGCCCATGAATAGAAAATTAGCATTAACCATAGTCTTATTATCCCTGGTTTCAATCCTGGCCGCCTGCGCCGGCCAGGCGGCGGCAACAGGATCCACGCAGGCACCTGCGACATCGCCGGCACAACCGACTCCGGCGGTTGCTGCAACCACAACACCCCAAACCCAACCGGTACCCCCGGCAACTACGGCGCCAAAGCCCGCCGGACCTATAAAGGCGAAGGAGATTACAGCCTCAGTGAGCAATGATACTGTCTCCATCCCGGTAAAGGTAGTCCAGGATAATTGGAACAATCACTTCCTGGTAAATGCCCCTAGCGGTTCAATGGGCTTTATGGCGTATGTATTGGACAACGTGATATATGTTCGCGCCAGTATCTGTCCACCCTGCAGGGGAAAAACTTATACTCTTGACGGAAATACCCTGGTCTGCGATGTATGCGCAACCACTTTTAACGCCAAAACAGGTATAGGAATAGCCGGCGCCTGCGTGAACTATCCCAAAGCATCAGTACCCTACACGGTTGCCGATGGGAACGTGATTATGAAGGTTAACGACCTTGCGACAGCCTACCAAAACACGCTTAAATCCGGGCTGCCTTAAAAGGTTTTACAGTATATGACTCCTTTCTCCCGGGAAAGGGACGAAGCGGTCGATTCTTCGTCCCTCTCCCTTTTTATTACAACTTCACAAAACCTGATATAAGATTTCATAATACTTTCACATTTAACGCTTAGAATATAAATACTAAAGGTAATTAAGAAAGGAGTATTGAAATGATGTATTCATGGTTCGGAGGAATGGGCTGGTGGATGGCGATTGCCGCCATTTTTTGCGTCTTATTCTGGGGCGGAATCATCTGGCTGATAGTATGGGGAGTAAACAAAGCTACCGGCCACCGGGATTCAGGCGCCGCGCTTAACAGCCCGTTAGAGATCGCCAAGGCACGATACGCCAGGTCCGAGATTACGAGGGAACAATTCGAGCAGATCAAGAAAGACCTGGTGTAGTGAGTACAACTAAATATCGGAACTATTGGTCGTGATGGTAGAAGGATAGTAGGGGCGCACCTTCAGGTACGCCCGTTCCGGCCGGGCCCGACTCCGCGGGCGGGTTTAAAAACCCGCCCCTACAATTATTCGGATAATTACGGCTATTCTGTTAGTTTCCATGATATTTCACAGCACGAAAACTCTTTATCCCAGGCCCGCCATCATGGCGCCAAGGTCAATGGGCTCAAAGGCGTCGAAGTTTATGTCACGCACCCGATGCATACCTTCCCACATTATCTTGTAGCCTTTCAGGGAACGGGCAAAGCCCATCCTCTTCTGGAACAGATCCATTTCCTGCTGCGTGCCTTCCCTGGCCTGGCCGGTGGTTCCCAGTAACCTTATTCCCGGGGGCGAGGGGAACTTACCGTCCATCAGCGCCCTGCCCCAGAACAGCTTTTCGGCGTTTATCGCCATCACGCAAACATGGGGGTTACGTCTGAGGTTCTCCGGCAGCCTGGATGGGAACTCCTCGAAATAGAAGCCGGTCTTGTCGTCCCGCAGGAAAAGGCCGCCGATGGGCGTAACATGCGGCGACCCATCGGGGTTCACCGTGGCCACCGCAAAATGAAAACAGCTCTTATAAGCATCATCAAATATCTTCAGTATTTCGTTCCAGCGATCCCCAATTTCCATGTATAACCTCCTTAGTATCCGGTGGGTCTGAATTCAACGAGGTCTAACCGCGTAAGCAGGCCAGTTAACGCGGACATTTCCACTTTCAAAATCACTGCCTGATATTCAACGCTTCAACATATAATTCCATAAAATCAGGCCTATCGGCAAGTTCCAGGTAATTCACCCGGCCCGCCAGCGTTTCGGCTTTTTCGCGGGCTGCCCGGGAAACCAAAACCATGCATGCGCCCGCGCCTGCCGCATTACCTACCTGGCTGAACCGCTTCAGTGGCAGGTCCGGGAGCATGCCCACCCGGATGGCGCTTTTTATATCGATATAGTTGCCAAATGTGCCGGCGATAATTATGCGTTTAACATCCGGCGCGGCTATGCCCTCTGATTTGAGCAAAACGTTGATCCCGGTGCGGATGGCCGCCTTGGCCAATTGCAGCTCCCGCACATCACCCTGCGTAATCACGATATCTTCTCCGTTGAGGGATTCCTCACCGCCGGCAACCTGTACCTGTAGCTGCCCTTGATTTGCACGGACCAGCGGATGCCCTTTATCCATCCTGCCTCCGGAGTCGATAACCCCCTCATTGTACATCTGTGCGACAGCATCAAGTATGCCCGAACCACAGATTCCCACCGGCCTGCCCCTGCCAATAGTCCTGTATTTGACCTTGCCATCTCTAATAATAATTTTATCTATAGCCCCGGGCGAAGCTTTGACTCCGAATTTTATATGTGCTCCTTCAAAGGCCGGCCCTGATGCGCAGGAAACGCTGGTGATTTTACCACCGGTCACCAGCGATATCTCCGTATTGGTGCCAATATCTACAATCAGGGTGGCGGCCATGATATCGAGGGCGCCTGTAGCTGTAAGCACAGCCACGTGGTCGCCACCCACGTAACCCCCGATATTGGGAAGGAAATATACATCGGCACCCGGCGCTGATTTAAGCCCCAATTCGTTTGCGTTGATATTAATGGAGTTCTTTACCCATGGCAGATAAGGCGCTTGTGCCAGCTGAGCAACCGGCAATCCCAGTACCAGGTGGTGCATAGCTGTATTGCCGCATATGACCACCTGCCTGATCCGGCCTGATTCCACACCGGCCTTTGCAGACAATTCCATTATCAGCCCGTCAACCGCAGTTGTAGCCGTGTTTTTCAGGTCCTGGCCGCCGGCGGGTGAGCTCAGGGCATAGGTGATGCGGCTGATTACATCATCGCCGTAAACGGCCTGTGGGTTAGCCATGGCATAATTACCCGGGATGTTGCCGTCCCCAAGGTTGACTATGTATCCCGCTATCTTGGTGGTCCCCAGATCGATAGCGACACCGTAAGCCCTGCGGGCATGCCTGTCCGGAACTATTTTGGCTAATAGCTCCTCCTTGAATGCGGGACTGGAAGCGAGGTCATCGCCGGAGGGAAGGTAAACGACAAGGTCAGCGGCGGGCTTTACCCGGCATGATAGCCGCCAACCCCGTTCCAACTCATCGGTGGATAATATCTTCAATNNNNCCGGCATGATAGCCGCCAACCCCGTTCCAACTCATCGGTGGATAATATCTTCAATTCGTCCACCGCCGGTAGGGTGGGAATTCCCTTTTCGATACGCACCTTGCAGGAATGGCACTTGCCCTGGCCGCCGCAGGTACTGGCTATCGGTATTTGATTCGCCCGGCAGCAATCCAGAATTGTGGTTGCGGCGGGACAGGCAACTACTCTTCCCGACGGTTTAAACTCGATCGAATATTTTTTCATCGAAATACTTGGGTATTAATCCGAGATTATATCATTTGGTGCACCGCTATGGGATTGCGGCTTTACTTGCTTTTAACCCTGCTATAACTTAAAATTTCAGGCGGATTAAGCTCAGGATTTCATCAACGTGCCCTCCGGTTTACTCAGCCGGGGGGTTTAATATGAATCCCTGATACTCCCGGAGGAAGCACCATGTCACAAAAGCCATTCGAGCAGTTCAAAGGCTCGAGCGATTATGTTATCTCGGACGCCCTTAAAAACGCGGTTAATGTATCTATCGTACTACAGCGGCCGCTACTGGTGAGGGGTGAACCCGGCACAGGCAAGACCCTGCTCTCACACAGTATATCTTCGTCGCTGGGCAAGGAACTGATACGCTGGAATATCAAGTCCACTACCAAGGCCTCAGAAGGCCTTTATGTATATGATACCGTTCAGAGGCTCAACGACAGCCGTTTCGGGGGCAAGGATGTCGCGGATATCAAGCACTATATCAAACTGGGCAAGCTGGGACAGGCCTTCACCGCCCCGGTACAGGTGGTATTGCTGATCGA
>JAPLHJ010000083.1 GCA_026389675.1 Chloroflexota bacterium
CGCCCACCCGCTACCATATACTGTTAAAAATCAGGCAATTGCTTTAATATAATAGGGCGAATTTCAAGGAGGTATGTTATGAAATTAGGCAGTGGGACGATCGCCGTCATTATTATATTGATTATCGTTGCCCTGGGAGTGGTCGGCTATGGCGGCTACCAGATGGGCATGGACACAGGCTATAAACAGGGCTATGCAAAGGGCAATGCCGACGGCACTGCCAGGGGCACGGAGGACGGCTACAATAAAGGCCAGCAGGCGGGCTATGCGCAGGGCAAGCAGGACGGCGAAAACGCCGGCTACGATAAGGGCTACTCCGAGGGCATGGTCAAGGGACAGGCACAGGGCCAGGCACAGGGTCAACAGGAGGGACAGCAGATAGGCTATAACAACGGCTACAACGCAGGCTGGTCTAAAGGCTGGCGCAATGGCTGGCAATCCGGCTGGTGGCAGGGTTGCACCAATTGCTGGCAGCATTGCGGCCCGTTCGTGGCCGGTGCTGAGCAGACCACTTTCTCCGGCGGTCCCACACAGGCGTGGATGCCGGTGTCGCCTTCAGCGCCTTCTCCACAATGATCAGAATAAAATTCTGCTTAACCGATGATTGACAACACTAATAGTAAGATCAATAAAGCCATAACAGTTCTGCTGGTACTGGGTGCGGTCTCCCTGGTTCCCCAAACGCTATTCAGCTACCATGACTATCTCAAATAGCAGCGGCCACAGCTTGCCGGTGACAAACATCCGGTTGCTTTTGGTGTCGTATGCAATGCCGTTCAGGATATCAACGGAATTGTTGAAGTGACCTTTTTCCAGAAGCCCTGAGAGGTCGACCCAACCGCTGACACTGCCGTCACCCGGATCTATTATGACAATTTTATCGGTCGTCCATACGTTAGCAAATATCCTGCCGTCGATATATTCCAGCTCATTGATCCTATCTACGGAGCCGTTTTCATCGTGCACTTCTACGTGACCTGTAGTATTGAAGTTTTCAGGATTTAAGAAGTAGAGATCGGATGTGCCGTCACTCATGATGATACGGTTCCCGTCATAAGTGATTCCCCACCCCTCGGTGGGATATGAGAACTCACTTAACAGGTTAAAGCTATTCCTGTCATAAACAAAGCCGGTATGGGATTTCCAGGTCAACTGTATCAGGGTATCCTTATATAAGGTGATACCCTCCCCGAAATACGCGGCGGGCAGTTTATACTCTTTTAATATCCCACCGCTTTCCAGGTCTACTTTACGTATGGCAGAGCTTCCATAGCCCCCGGTCCCTTCATATAATACACCGCTATCAAAGGATAATCCCTGCGTGTAGGCTGCCGGGTCATGGGGAAAGGTATTTACTATCTTATAAGTATAAACAGGCACCGGTTGCGATTTAGCGGGAGCAGGCTTAATAGCCAAGCAGCCATTCAGGCAGGAGCAACAGATGATACACGACGATGCTATGGCGAGGAGCAGCAGGCCACATAATTTGGCGACGCCGGTTGGCTGGTGGTTATTGAATAATATTGCCTTCTACTTCCTCTTTGCCACAACAGCTAAATACAAAACACCAGGACCCGCAGTGATCGTACTTTTATATACCTCTAATTACTTCGATAGAAATTGATTGAAAAGCCTGTCGAAATCTTCTTGAGTTTCCAGTCCCGGGTCTATGGAACGGATGACGCCCGATTGATCGAGGACAAATGTAGCAGGAAGCTGCAGAACGTTGTAGGAAGAACCTACTTCAGCATTAAGATCAAGTAAAACCGGCAAAGTCAGGCCCTGACTCGAGCAATAACTTTTTATCGCCGTTTCGCGTCCAGGCCCATGCACGGTGATTATGGCAACTTTGTCGCTGTCCTCGCGTTCAAATGCTTTTTGCAGCAGCGGCATCTTTTTCTGGCAGGCCGGGCATGTCATGTTCCAGAATACCAGCAGGACAACCTTGCCGCGGTACTGGCTAAATTTCAGGATATCACCCGTAACCGTAGGAAGTGCAAAGTCCGGAGCGCGCTGGGTCAGTTGGACCCCTGTCTTAAGAGATAAAACACCCTCATATTCAGCGATAAGCTGATGGCCGTAAGCGTCCCTTGCCCTGATCACAAAAGCATAAACCCGTTCCCTGTCTAATGGTTGGAGCGTGGCTTCATGACTTGCGTTGCTGGCATCATCAATAATTGTCTTACGCTCAGCGTTTCCCTCCTCCCCATATGTCACTTCTGTGTTCGTGGGCCGGTCGGTTTCCCAGGTAATCACGGCCGCTGAATCCGTGGTTGTCGAGATGCTCACATTTGAGATCACGGGTGGCGGTTCCAGCGTGGTAAATGAGAATTTGCCGGATAAGCGCTTACCGGTTGTGCTATACCCGGACAGCAACTGGAAATAGTAGGTAGTGGCCGGGTAGAGGTTATCAGCCTTGATGGAATGGTTTTTTACCGGGCCCAGGTCCGAAAAAAGACCGGTGATTTTCCCATCCTTATCATAGACTATGATATCTACAGCCTCATCGACACTTGTTGTGAAATTAACAATGCCGCTGCTGGTGGTCATGTCTGTAACTGTAATGTTATCAGCTACAGGGGATGAGGACGAATTGGAGTTATTGTTTACAGGTAAAGCGCTGATTAAAGCTGCTATCAATATAAGGATAATGCCCACGACACCTAAAACGTAACCAGCTACAGACCAGATATTACGGCGCACATAAATGAGAAACCTGTCGACAGAATCTACCGGCCTTAAGCGTTTATCTGTGCCCGGTAGTAAAACCGGCTCTTTTTCTTCCCCTTTTTGCCCGGGTAAAAATAAGCCGGCTAACCGTGTAACCGGCCAGCGGTTTGAGAAAAAACGGCCGGGTTGCAGAAATATTACTGCAAGGGCCAGCAGGCCGAGTATAATGTCTATACCCAGCGACTGGTAGGGAGTGAGGTAACCGAAAATTTTTTCCCATATACCGAAGCAACTGGCGCAGTGCGAATATTCTCCCGTGATAATGGTCCAGATATTAGTCCCCATGAATGCAGCAATCATTGGCAGCGTTAATACAGCAGCAAACCTGGGTATTAAACCGATGAGAAGTGCAATACCTAATATAAGCTCGGCCCATGGGAAAACAACTGGCACCAGTATTTTATAGATGAAATCTATAAAAAGGGGCGTCAAAAATGCTTCCGGCAGCACGGCATTGATGAAAGCCATAATCTGGGCCGGTGTTTGCATATCACCAAACAGCTTGCCGGTCCCGGAAGCAATGAATGTAACGGCTATTAATAATCCTGCAACCAGGCTTATGCTGTCTTTAATTCTATAATTCAAAGGCTACGCTCTGTGCTGCATTATTAATAACCACGTCGGTATTTGCGCAGCTTTTTATACTTTGAGGCAATAAATATTATTCTTGTGGGACCATAGCATTGCCGCTGACCCTGACCATCCAATTCACGCGGCTTTTGTCTCCAAACCAGGGAGCGACCGAGTAAGGCCAGCCCGGCGCCAAATTATCCACACCCTTATCATCCCTGACCGTTACATCGGAATGCGTATTTACCACATTGCTCGCGGCGCCCATGCGAAATCCCTGGCCAGTGGGGATACCGGTATAGATATGGATATAAAAATCACCTTGCACTTCAACATCGGGTATTTCTATATCTGCCCAGCCGCCTGTTGAATCGATGTTGGACCCCAGGCGTGTCCGCAACGGGAATCTGTCACCGGGAAATGACGTAGTATAGAGGACTTTATTATCTTTATCACAGATTTGCAGGTCGCAATCCCCGATGTTATATCCGGGCGAGCCATATACCAGCCCGAATACTGTTACCTTATTTATGCTAAACGGGTCCGGAGGCGACACAAAGGCGACCGAATATCCTGTACAGGGTTTGACCAGGGATAAACAATCTTTGGCAACGCCGTCATCATATTTCAGTTCCACCGGCATTGCCACGCGCTTTGAATTAACCGTCAGCGTAGCACTCCTTGTTCCAATTCCGATTTCATAGGTGCCTGCTGCGTCTTTGGAGAGAGAGAAGGTTACGGTTTGGCTGGATCCGGGGTCCACGTTAATATATTTCGTATCGATTCTTTTACCATCGACGGACAGGGTGGCGCTATAAGCGCCCCCGGTTCCGCCGATATTTGTGATCTTAGCACTGATACTAACGGTATCCCCCACAGTGACTTCCGCCGGCTTGATATCTAACGAAGCTATTTCAAACTGCGCTGGAGACGGCGAAGGCGCACAGGCTACCGGTACAATTATTGCTATGACCGATATTAATAGCCCGGCTGCCAGCGTCTTTTTGTTACTCATCCATTATTTACCTGTGCAGTTATTTTACATGGTAACGACTATATAGACATAGTTTTGATCATGATCCAGGAGGCGGGGCCGGCGGAGCGCCCTGGCCCGGCGGCTGGATGATGATAGAGGTAGCGGTAACGTTGCCGGCAGCATCCTCTGGACCCATGACATTCAGGGATTGGCCTTCATGAAGGTCCGCAAGGGTGCCGGCGGTGAAATTCTGAATAGTAGTGTTATCAGCGATGAACAGCAGAGTAACGGTCCCTTGTGAAGTGGTCAGGGTCAACGTGTTGCCGTCGATCTTGGTAAGAGTACCGCCGGCGCCACGCCGTCCGCCGCTACTGCGTGGGGACGTCGTGGGGTTCGTGCGGGTTGCTCCGCCAAATGGCGGTGGAGCGCCCTGACCCTGCGGCCGGATCATAATCGAGGTTGCGGTCACGTTGCCGTTGGCATCCTGGGAACCCGTGGCAATCACGTACTGACCTTCATGAAGGTCCGCAAGGGTGCCGGCCGTGACATTCTGAATGGTAGTATTATCAGCAATGATCTTGACTGTAACGGACCCCTGTGAGGTCGTCAGGGTTAAAATATCGCCGTTAATCTTGGTGAGGGTGCCGCTGACGCCGCGGCGTCCACCGGCATGCGACGACGGTGGGGGTGTAGCCGGAACAGGGTTAGGCGTAGTAGCTGGCGCGCAGGCGGCCGCCACCGTAAGCAACAGCACTACCAGCAAAGTCAGGGACCATGTGTACCGTTGTTTCATTTGTATACCTCCAAATTATGCTTCATTTCAGAAATCTCAAACATCCAACTTCCTATCATATATAGAAATTGTTCAGTAATTGTTAAGCTGCGGTCGGGCTAAACTCTGTATGAAAGGAACCTGCGGTAATAGTCCGGCCAACCTTATTTCCGCAAATCATAATAATTTACTAATATCTCGTTGATACACTGAATATAAAGGTCATGAAAATGAACATTAACTCGATAACAGGCCAGGTGAAAACAGCCCGGCCGCAACGCTGCATCCGGATAAAATGCCTGTTGGGCAAATATTACGGCCTGTGGGTAATCTGCCTGTCCGTCTGGCTTTGCGCCGTTTCCCTTGTCCCGGCGCCGGTCCTCGCGCAGCCATCACTATTGACGGCTACGCTGCCCTCAGCCCAGGTCAATACAGCGTATTATGCACAACTCTCAGCTACGGGAGGCACACCTCCTTATACCTGGAGCGTAATAGGCGGCAGTCTACCACCGTGGTTGAATCTTGCCCCTGATACGGGATCCGTATCAGGCACCCCCGATACACAGGGCACTTTTAGCTTCATAATCAGGGTAACAGACAGTGCCGCAACCTCTGCTCAGCAGGTTTTCTCGATTACTGTGACGGCGCCACCGCTGATATTCAGCACCTATAGTCTGCCGGATGCAAAGGAAAATGCCGCTTATATGGCTGCCATGAGCGTAAGCGGGGGCACCGCGCCGTACAACTGGTCTGTTGTCAGCGATTCATTACCCTCAGGTCTGACTATAGATACCACCACGGGCACTATC
>JAPLHJ010000265.1 GCA_026389675.1 Chloroflexota bacterium
AAAATGCGCGCCCCGATGCTTTTACTGGCCAGGCTGCCCTCAGCAGTGGGATCTTCCTCACCCAGCAAACGGGTAAACCCTCCCAGTGGTATGGCATTTATCGAGTAAATGGTCTCGCCACGCTTGATGCCCCAAATTTTTGGTGGAAACCCGATACCGAATTCCTCAACCTTGACTTTTGAAAGCTTGGCTGCTGCCAGGTGCCCGAACTCGTGCGTGAGAACCAGCAGAACGAGTAAAGCGATAAAAACCACTATCGTCAATAGCATTAAATTTCCTTCCTTGCTGCTTTGAGGGCCGTATCACGAGCCCATGTGTCAGATGAAACGATTTCATCCAGTGTGGGATCTATAACCGGTTCGTGAATGCTCAATGTCTTTTCTATAATTGTAGCAATTTCCGTGAACCGGATACTATTTTTTAGAAATAGATCAACCGCTACTTCGTCGGCCGCGCATAATACGGCCGGGTATGTGCCGCCTTTCCTGCCTGATTCCAATGCCAGCTTTAAACACGGGTAATCACCGTAAACAACCGGTTCAAAAGTCAGCGTATGTGACTTGCTAAAATCCATTTTACTGATACTGCCGTTGCCGACTCTTTGCGGGTAAAAGAGGGCGTATTGTATCGGCAAATGCATGTCCGGGAAACTCAATTGAGCTTTTACCGAGCCGTCCTGGAACTCTACCATGGAATGTACAATGCTCTGGCGATGGATGAGGATTTCAATCTTTTCGTAAGGGATATTGAATAACCAGCGCGCCTCTATAACTTCAAGGCCCTTGTTAAAGAGGGTGGCTGAATCAATTGTTACTTTCCGTCCCATTTTCCAGGTCGGGTGTTTAAGCGCATCTGAAGCTGTAACCTTTGCCAACCTGTGCGGAGGCCAGCCGATAAAAGGCCCTCCCGATGCTGTGAGCAGTATCCTTGCTATGGGTGTATCCTCGCCCTGCAGGCATTGCCAGATGGCACAGTGCTCGCTGTCAATGGGCAATATCGTTGCATTATGCTGAGCCGACAGGGTTACCAGCAGTTCGCCGGCCATGACCAGTATTTCCTTGTTCGCAATAACTACGGTTTTGCCGGCTTTAAGTGCAGAAATCGCCGGTTTAAGGCCGGCTTTGCCGGTAGTTGCCACAACAACGGTATCGATATCCGGGTGGACGGCTATCTCTTCCATCGTCGCCTGTATTATATGGTCCGATAAAGTGATATTTGCATCTGAATGGACAAGGCGGGGAGAAAACTCCCTGACCTGCTGTTGAAAAATGATTGTATTATGACCGCACGCAAGTCCAACCACCTCGAATTCATCCCCGAACTTGCGTACAATATCCAGCGTCTGTTGACCTATTGACCCGGTTGAACCTAATATAGCCAGTTTTTTTATTTTGTATACCATACTAATTTATCAGAGGCTTCATTATTCTAACGCGGAAGCCCTAAGCATTAAATACCCGATATAATAATCAACCCCAGCATCAACTGCCAAAAACAAATATGACGCCGGGGTTGAGATAGCGCTAATTGTAATGGTTGGCGCCGCTCTTACTGCTGCAAGACTCCAGGAAGTGAAACAACTAAGAAACCTGCCAGCACCAGGACAAGGAAAATTACCGCTAAAATAATATATATGACTGATATAACGATGCCCCAGATCAGCATTGACCTTGCTTTCTTGGGGTCTTTGCCCTTGTTGACAGCCCAGGCAATAATGCCGCCTATCCAGTTCCATCCGCCGAATAGCAAAGGCAGGATAACCAGCAACCACCATGCCCCGCTGACCGATTGTACTACAGGGGCTGAAGGGGCAACTTTAACATCGTCTGCATGCACAAATAGCTTGTTGGCACAGGTCGGGCAATACACTTTATCATGGAGTTCCGTCCGGCAGGCGATACAGACCATCTTGCCACAGCTTACACACGCCCCAACTGCGTCTTTTCCCGGGTGAAACGAACAATCAGCCATGAAACCCTCCTCCTACGTTAATTAATCAGACTCACTGATATTATAGACATAGCGATTACCTATTGCAATTATAATTTGCACTATACCCGTGTATAATATTGGAGGAATTACAGGGATGGACGTTGGCAACAGTCAAGTATTAATTAAACAGGAGGAAGGATTGTGCCAAAGCAGAAAATTTTAAATTGCCCGATGAAATTCAACAGCAAGACGCTCGAAGCAGATGGGTTTGTTAAGAAGGAAACCTGTATTTGCGACGAGGAAGGCTGCTCATGGTGGAGGCCGAGCACCAACCTTTGTGCCGTGGCTAACCTGATTGAGGTTATGAACAAGATGGAGCTTACGGCAGGCATGCAGCTTAAAACGCTGCTGCCGGATTTTCAATCCAGGACCACCGTAGTTGATATAGAAAGATAAGCAAATCGCGTTAACATATCCGCGGCTCAAATACAACCCTGTGGCTATGATGGGAAAGATTTAGGTATTTGAGTTATAATGTAGCGCGAAATTAAACACTCAAGGAGGTACCATGGCTTACGATACACTGATACTGGAAAAGGAAGGTGCGGTAGGTATTATTACCTTAAACCGTCCGCCAGTGAACCCATTTAATTACGCGGCAATCGACAATCTTGGCAAAGCTTTTACCGAACTCGAGAATGACAAGACAATTAGATCCATTATAATCACGGGCGGGGGCGAAAAAGCTTTTTCCGCAGGCTTTGATATCGCCAGTTTCGCCGACCCCATGAATGTGTGGATGCCGAGGTATGGCCATATTGTATATAACAAGATCGAAAGGTCTGCCAAACCGGTTGTCGCTGCGATCAATGGGTTTGCGCTGGGTGGCGGATTTGAACTGGCCCTGGCCTGCCATTTCCGCGTAATGGTTGATACCGAAAAAGCTACTTTAGGTCTGCCTGAAATCAACCTCGGCATCATACCCGGCTGGGGTGGTACACAGAGGCTGCCCAGGTTAGTAGGGCGCACCAGGGCTCTGGAAATCGCGCTCATGGGCAGGAAGATAAATGCTAAAGAAGCTTATGATTGGGGCTTGATCAACAAGGTTTCGAAAACGGGAGAAACGCTGAAAGATGCCAAGGAATACGCCGTGGCGCTGAGCAAACGTGCGCCGCTGGCCCTTAAAGCTATCTTGAACGCCGTTGTTCTTGGACTGGATACGAATATGGCTGCCGGTGTCGAGATCGAGCTTGCCGGTTCTCAGATGGTTGGCACATCCAAGGATGCCATGGAAGGAATGACCGCTTTCATGGAAAAACGTGAAGCAAAATTCATCGGCGAATAAAATAATAACAGGAGATTTAAGCAATGAAAGTTCAAGACATTAAGACAATTGCCATCGTCGGATCCGGCGATATGGGACATGGCATCGGCGAAATAGCCGCCCTGGCTGGCTATAAGGTCAACCTGTATGACATCAAGCAGGAATTCATTGATAGGGCCATGGGCAAAGTAAGAGACAGTTTCGCTAAACAGGTTGGCAAACAGAAAATGACCCAGGAGGCCATGGATAAGGCCATGGGCAATATGGTTGGCTATATCGATCTTAAAGCGGCCATGAAAGATATCGATTTCATGGTTGAAGCCGTTCCGGAGATCCTGGATCTTAAACTCAAGATATTTAAAGAATGCGACGAGTATGCGCCCAAACACGCTATCCTGGCTTCCAATACTTCCAATATGAGCATAACCAAGATAGCTTCGGCCACCAAGAGGCCCGATAAGGTCGTCGGCCTGCATTTCTTTAACCCGGTTGCCATGATGCTGCTGATAGAGGTTATCCACGGTGATAAAACCTCTGATGAAACTATGAATGTCACCTTTGACCTGGTGAAGGGATGGAAGAACTTCAGGGGTGCCATGGTTCCGATCAGGGTTGAGAAGGATACCCCTGGATTCATCTATAACAGGCTGGGCGCCCCTGCCGGTTTGTACCTGGCAGACGCGCTTGAAAAAGGTGTGTTAAATCCTGAGGCGGCCGATGCCAAGGTGAAGTCTATCGGCGCCCCGATGGGCCCTTACGAAACCATGGATTTTGCCGGGCTGGATGTTTACCTGCACAGCATGAAGTACTTTGCTGAGGTGCTATCGCCGGAATTTAAACCGGTCAGCTGGCTTGAAAAGAAGAATGCCGAGAAGAATCTGGGAAAGAAAACCGGCAAAGGCATTTATGAGTGGCCGGGAGGCGCCAGGCCGACCATTGACCTGGCCAAAGCAGATCCAAAGTTCGACCCGATGGATATCATGTGCCTGCAGGTAAATGAAGGCACGAAGTTACTTGAAGCTGGCGTTGCCAAGAGCGCGGCAGAAATTGATACGGCCATGATAAATGGCGGCGGCGGCATATTTGGCCCGTTCGCCCTCTGCAAAGGCATGGGCTGGGATAAAGTTGCCCAGAGATGTGAAGAGATCTCCAAGAGGACCGGCATCAAGTGGTTCATGCCGACCGAGACTCTCAAGAAAGGCAATATCAGCCTGTAGTTTCTGATAATAGCTGATAAATCTGTCACTGGCTGCCCCGGATAATTAGATTTAGCTGAAAAACGTTCAGCGCAAATTGAAGCCGCGGGCAGCCAGTTTTTTATTACTGAAGATGCTGGAGAATAAATATCAGGTAATATGCTATTGGAGCTACGAGCAGGTGGCTGTCGATTCGATCCAGTATCCCGCCATGCCCGGGTAAAACGTTTCCGGAATCTTTGGTCCTCATATTTCTCTTCAGCAAGGATTCAACTAAATCGCCAAGTTGTGCAAATACAGCGATAATTACGCCGATCAAGATCATCTGCCAGTAATTAATCGGCAAATTGAATAACAGGCTAACTATAACTGCGACTATAATCGATGCGATTAATCCGCCTATACTGCCCTCGATAGTTTTCCCCGCGCTTATTGAGGAAGCGAGCGGGTGTTTTCCCAGGGTGCTGCCAACCGCGTAAGCAAAAACGTCACATAGGGCAGTACAGGACAGTACCAGGAATAGCCAGCCCAGGCCACTCTCCATCGCCCGTATATAAATATAAAACGATAATAACCAGCCTGTGTAAAGCACCCCTAAAACTGTCCAACCCCAGTTGATAAAGGCATGCTCCCTGTATTGTTTAACTAACAGCCAGAGCAGAGGAATAACTGTAATCGCTGTAACCAGTAACGTCAATGTGAACCAGGAAGAGGCCCGGGCAAAATCTATCGAATGTATTTGTACAAAAGCGTTAAGAGGCAAAAGCACGGAGAAAAGAATGCCTAAACATGTAAGAGGCCGTATATTCTCGTTTTTAACGATCTTGTAGAATTCGTACGAAGCCAGGGCAGCAACCACGCAAACCGCACCTGTAACCCAGGGGTCGCCGAACCACATGAGCATAACTGCAAATATGGCGATCAGCAGACCGGTTATTATTCTCTTAGCGACCATCCTGCCACCGGCTACACTTCTAAGATTTCGGTTTCCTTGTCTTTGCCGATCCTGTTGATTGATTCGATATGACTGTCTGTCAGTTTTTGTAATTGCTCAGCGGCACGTATATCCTGATCTTTTGAGATATCCTTGTTTTTTTCCGCAGTTTTTAATTCGTCGATTGACTCTCTCCGGAGGTTGCGAATTGTAATCCGGGATTCTTCCAGCCGCTTGTGAACGGCCTTGATAAGGTCTTTACGTCTCTCTTCCGTAAGAGCCGGCAAAGTGATCCTGATGTTATTTCCATCATTTACCGGGTTGAGGCCTAAATCAGATTTTAATATGGCCTTGTCAATATTATTTATTATGCTGCGGTCCCAGGGATGGATCGATATAGTCTTGGGTTCGGGGATCGAAATGGAAGCCAGTTGAATGAGAGGAGTTGGCACTCCATGGTAGTCGATTTTTATATGTTCCACCAGGGCCGGTGACGGCCGGCCCGTCCTGATGCTTGATAATTCTTTGGTCAGGGCTTCAACGGATTTTTTCATCCTGGAGTCAGCATTTTTTAGTATATTATCGGTCATTATTTCTCCTCACTGGTAACCATAGTTCCAATATCTTCACCCTCGATCACTCTAACAATGCTGTCGTGTCCCTGTGAATCGAA
>JAPLHJ010000144.1 GCA_026389675.1 Chloroflexota bacterium
ATCAGTTTGTCCATGTATCTGTTCGCTAAATGCTGCAATGTCAGAGTATGGCATTAAAAAGATAGCCAATTATGATTATGCCGACGGATACAACCCCGAGGAATACAGCGATGAGCTGCCATTTCAGCACTTTTCGCAGTATTATCGTTTCCGGCAGAGATAGGCCTATGACCGCCATCATAAAGGCAAGCGTCGTGCCCAGGGCTGCACCCTTCTCCATGAGCGCTTGCATTATTGGTATGAACCCTGCAGCAATGGAATACATGGGGACACCAAGCAGCACGGCTGCAGGGACTGCCCACCAGACGTCCTTGCCCATAAATGACGCCATCAGGCCTTCGGGTACATATCCGTGTATGATCGCTCCTACGGCTATTCCAGCAAGGACGTAGGGCCAGACTTTACCTACGATCTCCTTCACCGCAGTTAGGCCATACCGAATTCGATCTGCAAATTTAAGGCCTCCAGCCGCATCGCCGGACTCGCCCATCTTTATTTCATGCACCCAGCTCTCAATATATCTCTCCAGCTTAAGGCGGCCAATTACCCAGCCGGCAGTGATGGCGATGAATAGTCCGGTTGCCACGTAGAGCAGAGCTATTTTCCAGCCAAACATACTGAAGAGGAGGACGAGGGCCACCTCGTTGATCATCGGCGCTGCGATCAGAAAAGTGAACGTGACGCCGAGCGGAACGCCGGTCTCGACAAATCCAATGAAAAGCGGGACCGCGGAGCATGAACAAAATGGTGTGACAATGCCAAGTCCGCCAGCCATAACGTTACCGACGAATTCACGTTTGCCCGCCAGCATCTGCCTGGTCCGTTCGGGCGTGAAGAACGAGCGTATGATTCCTACGCCAAATACTATAATTGCCAAGAGCAAAATTACCTTAGGTGCGTCATACAGAAAGAATGCCACGCTGCTGCCGAGATGGCTATCCGCAGACAGTTGAAATACATTAAAGGTCAGGAAATTGGCTGCCATTTCAAGCCAATAATATAGGATCAGCCATAAGGCCAGGCCGATGCCCAATAGCAGATAAAGTTTCTTATTGTCGTCTGGTCTCGTGTGGAGTGCAGTATTTGCAGGAGTTGATATCCCGCAGCTGCAGGATTCTACCTTAGTTTCTACAGCCATTCTTACTCCCTGTAGCTGAGCAGACTTGCAGTCCTATCTTTTCAGTGGTGGCCAGCTTCTGCCTGTCTAAAATCGCCGTCTGATTGTCTTTCAAAGCTTCACGCACAATTCCGGCCAAATCGATATGATATTTATCCATACTCTCCCAGTCGATGGAATACATGGCCCACAGTCCCTGACGCCTGAACTTTAAAAAACCCGCATCGCACAGCGTGATCAGGTGCCGCGATGTTCTGGATTGCGTTAAGTCCAGGACCTGCATTACCTCGCAGACACAGCACTCACGTTCCAGCAGAACGTTTAAAATCCGCAGTCTGGTCTCATCAGATAGTGCCTTGAATGTTTTAGCTAATTTTCTCATATGTCACCTGATTGTATTCGTTTATCCGCATGCAGTAATATAATAACGGCTAATTGATTAGAAGTCAATTTGGTGGCAAGTATGACTCGCGGTCCCGCTTAATTGTTTGACTTCGCATGATGTCGCCTGGCCATCCAGGCCAATGGCTGTGATTGTAACGTCTATATTGCCGTTGCCATCGTTATCAATGGGTTCAATGACCTGGCGGGCAGTAATCCAGTGCTTACACCTGGATGGTGATGTCGTGGTCCCTTTTATCGGTGAGGATCTCAAAGGCTGCGCGGTTGCGGGTGGTTAGCAGGTCGGATGATCCCTTATTTGCACCCTGCTTGTAGGTGACCCTCAGGTCACAAGAGGCTATCTTGCTATTGAGGCAGTGTTTGTTGCCCCCGGGCGGATTGTAATAATTCAGCCCCACGAACTGGTTGCGATCGCCGGTTATCCTTCCTGCAAGACTAACCACATCGTTCTCCGAGGAGAATTGCCAATCAAAATAAGTGAAATGTCCTCGGGCTTTCAAGGTTTGGGCTATGCTATTAAGGGCATATTCCTCGCCTTTATGCCGCAGCACGATGGGGGTCATATCAGGCGTCCAAAAGGGACCGATTTTAACCCTGGCAGTGGCAACTTCAAGGAAGCTGTCACGGTTGTTGTCGAAGCCGGCCACCTGCCCCCAGGCGTAAAGGTCGGTGTGCCTGGAGCCCCAGTTATGGTTCTGGCTGCCCATCCATTTATCTATGTTTACAGTTTTACCGTCTACGATGAGATTACCATTGAATTGAGCCATGGGCAGGGGTACGATGCTTTTAGCTTTGGGAAAGTTGGCTGAATACATTTTCAGCGGCAGCAGAAAAAGTGGTTTGCTGTTACCGCTATAGGTCAAATTCCACTTAATCTCGTGGTCATGGGTGGAGGCGCTTCCTGTCAAACCGCCTGTATTTAGCAGGGCATCACCGATCTTTGCATCCAGCCCGGATGAACTGAAAGAGCACTGTTTGAAAGGCACCTCTTTCTTAACGGCGAAATCCAGTCCGTTTTGCCCGTCGAAATAGACCGCCCACAATTCACCGATAGCTTTTTCGGGTTGGCCCTGCGGGCTGAAGATGGTATAGCGCATCCAGAAAGCCAGGGGAAGCAACGGGTGGTTGGCCCGCAAGAAAAAACTTTCGTAGTGGCCGGTTGTTTGACCGGGTTGGTAGACCGTTTTATTTGCCCCGGTTATCCAGGCGCTTTCTGCTTTCTCCATCTCCTTGCCTCCGTTCTGGTATTTTAGTAGTATAGCCTCCCAATAATGGGCTAATGCTCAGCGGCGATAACGGCCGCGCCCAGCGCAGCCATCAGCCGGGGGTTTTCGGGTACGAGGGTTTCTATGCCGAGCTTTTCATTGATGGCCTGCACCAGGCCGATGTCGAGCGCGCCGCCTCCGATGACCGCGAAATCTTTCTCAAGGGCTACGCCGCGAGACATGCCGCTTATCTTATCAGCGATCGAGCGGTGGATGCCGGCCAGGATATCCTCAGGGCTATCGCCCTGCGAAATGCGTGTGATGACCTCGGTTTCAAGGAAAACGGTGCAGGAGGTGGAGAAGCTGGAAGGTTTAGTGGCTTTTAGGGATAGCGGACCGATCTCGTCAATGCTTATCTGCAAGATACGGGCCACGACCTGTAGCAGCCGCGCGCTGCCGGTGGCGCATATCTCGGAGACGTTGAAGTTGATGACCCGCCCGTTTTCGTCCATGGTAATGACCTGGCTGCCCTGGCCTCCTATATCTATGACGGTGCGCACGCCGGGAAAGGTAAGATTCACACCGCGGGCGTCGCAGATTATCACGCCGTGATAGCTATCGGCGCCGGCGTTTCGCCCGCCGATGCCGGTGGCGGCGCTGAATGTGATATCAGCGAGTTGAAGTCCGGCCTGTTTTAAAGCCTCGGCCTGTACCGCCGCTGCGGTGGTGGCGTAGTTGGTGCCCGAGGGTATCACACCCGCACCCATGATCTTCTTTTGGCCGTCGATGATTACAGCCTTGCTGGCCGCCGCGCCGATGTCGATACCGAGGAAATAGTTGGTCAATAGACTTTTCTTCTTAAGGTCATTGCGAGCGCAGCGAAGCAATCCCAATGTATAACGGTTCGACCGACCTGAGATTGCTTCGTCACTGCGTTCCTCGCAATGACGTGTTCTCTATGTACTCGATATAAGCTTCGCTAAGCTGTTTTTTCGCCATCTTAAAATCGCCGTCCTGCACCAGCTTAAAAGCCTCATCACGCGCCAGTATAGCGGCGCCCAGTGCGCCGGTGATGAGCGGCTCTTCCGGCACCAGCACGGGCATGCCCAGTACGGTCTCCATGGCTTTGACCATGCCCGAGTTCTTGGCCACGCCACCGGTGAAGACTACGGGCGGCTCCACCTTGAGCTGCCTGGCCAGCTTGACCACGCGCGTGGTCACGGCGATATAAACGCCGGCCAGTATATCCGTCAGGGGCTGTCCCTCGGAAAGGCGGGAGATTATCTCCTGCTGGGCGAAGATAGTGCACAGGCTGTTTATCTTGACGGGCGCATCGCTCTGCAGTGATATCTGCCCCATTTCGTTGAGTTCCAGTCCCAGCGTCTCCGCCGCCACCTCCAGGAACCTGCCCGTGCCGGCGGCACACTTATCGTTGGTGAGGAAGTCGGTCAGCCTGCCACTCTTAATCTTGAGTACCTTGGCGTCCTGGCCGCCGATGTCTATTGCAGTTCGCACATCGGGAAAAAGGGAGGCTACGCCTCTGGCGTGGCAGGTAAGCTCGGTGACCTGCTTGTCGGCGAAGGGGACGTTGACGCGGCCGTAGCCGGTGGAGATAATGTAGGCGACCTGGTCGAGCGTGATCCCCGCCTTGAGGAGCACTTCCTCCATGACCTTATTGGCGCGGCGGCGATGCTCAGCGCCGGTGGGACCGACCACGTAGCCCCGCATCGCGCCTTGTGCGTCCACCACAACCGCCTTGGACATGGTGGAGCCTATATCGATGCCGGCAAAGAAAAGAGCTGGAGTCGCGTTTTCCATGCGGGGCTTGCTGTTTTACCTCAGCCCAGGGTCTCCACGAAGGCCTCCACCCGAGTTTTAATCGGGGCCAGGGACCTCTCGCTGTAGTCGTGCTCTATGTAGATGCTGGGTATGCCCAGGGTATCGAGATAATGCCTCAGGTTGGGGACCTCATAACCGTGCGTGTCGCAGTACTTGACGCTCTGCAGGATTACGCCGTTAACGTGCCAGTCGGTCACGGCTTTTTTAATATAGCTGAACCTGCTATCCAGGTCCTTGTCGTAACTGCGTTCGGTCTCCTGATGCTGTGTATCGCGGTAGGTGCGCGGGCACTTGATGTCCACCAGGTAGCGCTGCGCCAGTGCATGCAGGTTATAAGGGGCTTTAACGTCGGCCCAGAAGGCTCTGGTGCCCACGCAGGTGTCATCCACTACAACGTCGGCGCCGGTGCTCTCTATGAGCTCGTAAAGCGATGTATTGTCGAAAACAGGGCCCCACACCAGCAGGCGGGCTTTCTTCTTGGCCGGCTTGATGCTGCGCTCTTTGACTTCCCGGATGACCGCTTCCAGGAGCTCGTTGCCCTCTTCCACCGGCAGGCTGAAAAGTGAAACCATGACCTCGAGGTTCTCCATCGAGTTGAGCCTGGGGGGATCTGATTTGCGCAGGTCATAAAGATCCCTGACCAGCTTGCGCTGTTTATTATGCAGCTCGCAGGCTTTCTTGAGCTTGTCTAAGCTAAGCTTTTCCCCGGCTAATTCCTCTATGTGCTGTTTAAAGAAATTTATCTGTCCCTCGAAGTAAACAACGGCCGGCGCATGGTCGGTATGAGGCACATCGATGAGGTGAGTGAAAGGCGCGTCTTTAATGTAATCACGCCAGGCAATGATGGTGGTCATGCCGATATCGCAGGTATGCGCGCCCACGGCGCCGTCCAGAAAATCGAATTTTCCCTTGATGCCGAGGTCGATAATGCTGCGCAGGAAGGGACAGACCACGGTAGTCGAAACCTTATCCGCGGCTGTGATCGGTTCGCTCATATCGCCGAAAATGCGGAAGGGCACCATACCCATCGCGGTTATTATCTCAATAGGGGGGTAGAGGCAGATGTAGCCGATTATCTTCTTGCCGGCCTTGCGTAACTCGCGCACGCGCTTGCCCCTGTCCGCGTAAATCTCGCGTGCCCTGGAAAGCCCTTTAGTCGTAGCTGTTACCATTTTATTCTCCCTGTTTAATTATTGGCTACCAGTCGAGCCCCCTGGACTTCCTGACCCTCCTGTAGTGGTCCATGGTCTGTTCGAAAGCCTCGGCCCTGGCCAGCACCTCCTGCGGGTTGAAGACGCGCTTGTCGATGATATCGCCCTCCACCCAAAGGCTGGGCACATCTAATTTCTCCTGTTCCCAGTGCTGCACCGTGCGCAGGCTGCAACTGGCTGCGCGGCAAGAGATGAGCGGGTGCATGAAAAAGCCGTCCGCTTTAAAGCCGCGGGCGATCTTGAGGTAGGTCTCGACTATGGGGTTCTGGATGTTGTCAGCCTTGGCCTCCGGGAACACATTGAACATGAAATTGCGGGAGAGGCGCGCCAGCTTCTCGCAGGGGTCGCTGTACTTGCTGAGGTCGGGCGGCTTGGGAGCGTGATAGCCGAAGCTCTCGAAGACGAAATTCCAGCCCATCTCGG
>JAPLHJ010000092.1 GCA_026389675.1 Chloroflexota bacterium
AAGGTGCGCCACAACCTGCAAACAGGCTGATAGCCACGGCAGTTGCCAGTAAGAGGAGTGTAAAGGATTTCATAATCATATTCTCCTAATTCAACGCTTCAGGTCGCAAAACGGCTGAGCCAGGTAAGCTGGCCCGTGAGCATCAATATGCCCACTATTATGAGAAGGATGCCGCTTATGATAGAAATAAGTGCCAGGTGACGGTTAAGGCCTTTCCAGAAAGGCATTATGTAGCTCCAGGCCAGCCCGATGAGCAAAAAGGGTATGCCCATGCCTAGCGAGTACGCCGCCAGCAGCAGGGCGCCCTTGGTGGTCTCCTGGGTATACGAAGCTATGAATAGGATGGAACCGAGGATGGGCCCGATGCAGGGGGTCCAGCCTACCGAGAAGGCGGCGCCGATCAGCATAGATCGAAGATAGCCAGGATTACGCGCATGCTGCAGGTGCAGGCGTCTTTCGTAATTAAGCCAGGGTATTTTGTATGCGGCGATGAGGAATATGCCGAAAATGATTACCACGACGCCGGATACGATGCGCAGGGTCTCAGCGTAAGCTGTTATCGCGGAGCCTATCAATCCTGCCGACGCGCCCATCAGGATAAACAGGATGGAAAACCCTAACACGAACGCGATGCTGTGCAGCAAAATCGGCCATATCTTTCTTTTCTGGGTGTCATCGATAGCCGATGCTCCTGCCAGATTGGCAATGTAGGCCGGGACCAGGGGCAGTACGCAGGGCGAGAAAAAAGAGAGCAAACCGGCGCCGATGGCAGTCCAGTAAGTAATATCGCTTAACTGTCCCACTATTACACTAAAGCCTTGTCGATGAGCTTCTGGATATCTTTCTTTGGCCTGTAGCCGACCACCTGCTCGAAGGGTTTGCCTCCCTTGAAGACGATCAGTGTGGGGATGCTCATTACGTTGTAGCTCGAGGCAATCTTGGGCGCATCGTCCACGTTGACCTTGGCGAAGCCCATTTTATCCTTGTACTGTTCGGCCAGTTCGTCCACGATCGGTGCGACCATCCTGCAGGGACCGCACCAGACCGCCCAGAAATCCACCAGCACCGGCTGCTGGGAGTCCAGCACCGTTGCCTTAAAATCGTTTTCGCTTACACTTTTTATATTTTCAGCCATTTCGCCTCCAATTTAGATTTTCTTGGTTATGGGGTCGGAGGGTGCGTCCTGGTTGACGGTCAGGTCTTCCAGCCGCGCGTTTTCCTCTATCTTAGCACCACTGGCAATAATGCTGCCAGTAATCGATGCTCCCGCGCCTACAATAATATCATCCCATAGGACCGAATTCTCTATCACCGCCCCTTTTCCGATAATGCAGTTGCTACCGATCACTGCCGGGCCTATGATTACGGCGTCCTCTGCTATATTGCAGCCATTGTTGATAATAGCCGGCCCGGTTATGCGGGCCGAGGGGTGTACCGAACAGCGCTGTTCGATAGTGATATCTTTGACACTGTACAGTGGCGAAGAACATAAGCCACGCAATACATCGCAATTCAACTGGTGATATTGCGACGGCCTGCCCATATCTATCCAGTAGGATTTAACGGCATAGCCGAAAACCCTTTCACCCCTTTCAAGCAAGGGCGGGAAGACGCCTTTCTCAAACATGAAAAACTGGTTATCAGGAATGCAGCCCAGTACTGACGGCTGAAGGATGTACACTCCCGCGTTTATCCAGTTGCTGGTTACCCTGTCCCGGGTTGGCTTTTCAATGAAAGCTTTGACGCGCCCGCTTTTGTCTGTCTCGACCACGCCGAACCTTGTCGGGTCATCCACATATGAGAGGGCTATGGTGGCCAGGGCTCTGTTGCGCCTGTGAAAGGCCAGCATCTCCGTGTAGTCTATGTCGGAGAAAGTATCCCCGTTGAGCACGAAGAAGGTATCTTCCACGTGCCCGCCCGCGTTTTTGACCGCACCGGCGGTGCCCAGCGGCTTTTCCTCCAGGCTATAGCTGAGCTTGATGCCCGCTCCCGCCCCGTCCTTGAAATACGCGAAAATGGAATCGGGCTTATATCCCATGGCCAGCACGATATCGTTTATGCCGTGAGCAGCCAGCTTGAGGATGACGTGCTCAATGAACGGCCTGTTGACCACAGGAACCATGGGTTTAACAACTGAATAGGTCAGCGGACGCAGCCTTGTGCCCTCGCCGCCGACAAGAATTATCGCCTTCATAGTTGGGTAATCCACTAATTTTAGCCCGTTTAGATGCGAGGGGCAAACGATCCCCTGCGGCTTGTATGGTTTTAAATATCGTATTTGGGGTCGAACTCCTGTTTGACCTTCGATTCCAGGGATTTAAGCTCGTTTTCCGGCGCGGTCAGTCCGCATGATTCTTCCAGCTTTACTATCCGGTCCTCGAGCTTGTCGTGCTCGTCCAGCACTAACCTGATGGCCTCGGCCACGGGGTCGGGGAGGTGGCTATGCTCGAGGTCTATCCTGGCCTCGCGCTGCTCTTCGACGATGCGGCCGGGCACGCCTACCACGGTCGCGCCGGGCGGCACGGATTTGATCACCACTGAACCTGAGCCGATGCGCGCGCCCTCACCGATGGTGATGGCGCCGAGGATGATGGCCCGCGAACCGATGACCACCTGGTTGCAGATAGTGGGATGACGTTTCTTTTTCTGCAGGGTGGTGCCTCCCAGCACCACACCCTGGTACATCAGCACGTCGTTGCCTATCTCGGAGGTCTCGCCTATTACCACGCCCGCGCCGTGGTCGATAAAGAAACGCCTGCCGATGGTGGCGCCGGGGTGTATCTCTATCTGCGTGAAAAAGCGGTTGACCTGCGAGATC
>JAPLHJ010000064.1 GCA_026389675.1 Chloroflexota bacterium
AAGGCTGATAAAGATTACACGCTATTAACACAACTTCTGCAGGTCGCAGACATTTTCGTTAAAGTCAGGGAAAGGGAGCTTCTGCCCCAAAACCTGTCTGCCACCTCCGCTGCCATCCTCTTCTTAGTCGAGGCGATGGGCAAGGACGTCACTCCGGCCAAGATCTCGCGCATGCTCCTGCGTGAGCCGCATTCCGTATCCGGAATCTTGATGCGCATGGAGAAGCAAGGCCTACTCAAGAGGACCAAGAACATGGAGCGCAAGAACCTCATCCGCATCACCCTGACCACCAAGGGTGAGAGCACCCTCAAACAGGCCATGAAGAAAGATGGCGCAAAGCACGTCCTCTCGAAACTCAGCGAAGAACAGCGCAGGCAGCTCAAGCAGTCCCTGCTCGCTCTCAAAGAGGCGGGCATGAAGGAACTGCACCTCAGCCCCAAAGCTCTCCCCTGGCCCTAAAGCATAGAAATTTAAATTGCGGGCGCCGGCAGGGCATATGCCCTGCCGGCGCCCCTCCCCCTCTTGTTCTCCCGGCAGTCGTCTCCTTTACGGAGCGGTTCCTATACGTCTATTTCTTTATCATCATGGTTCCATTTGCTATAATTCTCACAGTATTTTGTAATGAAGGTAATTAATGAAAGCACGTTGGTGGCAAGGTAGCCTTCTCTACCTACTTATACTTGTAGCATTGCTGGCGCTGGCGTTCAGCTTCTTTCCGGTCAACAAGGGACCCAAGGAAATTGATTTTTACTCGTTTATCGATAATGCCAAGAGCGGACAGATCGACAGCATTCAGCAGGACGGAAACACGATTATCGGCCTCAAGGACGACAAGCCGATAGTGAAAGCTTCATTCATAGGCGGTACCAAGGACCTGATGGATAGCCTTAAGGATGCCGGCGTCAAGCTCGGCGCTGAAGGGATAAAGTTCGAAGTGAAGACCGGTGGCATAGACTGGGGCAACCTCATGCTCAGTTTCCTGCCGCTGGTGCTTTTCGGCGCCCTGCTTTTCTTTTTATTCCGCTCCGCCCGCGGTGCCAACACGCAAGCTTTCAATTTCGGCAAGAGCCGTGCACGCTTAGCCTCCGGCGATAAGCCGACCGTTACCTTTGCCGATGTGGCCGGCATCGACGAATCCAAGGGGGAGTTGCAGGAGTTAGTGGAATTTCTCAAGTCCCCGCAGAAATTCCTCGCCCTGGGCGCGCGCATACCGCGCGGCCTGCTGCTGGTAGGCCCTCCGGGCTGCGGCAAAACACTGATTGCCAAGGCCACCGCCGGCGAGGCCGGCGTGCCTTTTTTCTCCATCAGCGGCAGTGAGTTCGTCGAGATGTTCGTCGGCGTGGGCGCCTCACGCGTGCGCGACCTTTTCGACCAGGCCAAACGCAATTCCCCCTGCATTGTCTTCGTGGACGAGATTGATGCAGTCGGCCGCCACCGCGGTGCCGGCCTGGGCGGCGGGCATGACGAGCGGGAGCAGACTTTGAACCAGATACTGGTGGAGATGGATGGCTTCGACAGCAACACCAATGTAATTGTGCTGGCCGCCACCAACCGGCCGGATATCCTCGACCCCGCGCTGTTGAGGCCGGGCAGGTTCGACCGCCATATCGTCATTGACCAGCCTGATATCAACGGCCGCAAGNCAATATTAACCGTTCACGCCAAGGGCAAGCCGATGTCTCCTGAAGCCGACCTCGAGGTCATCGCCCGCCAGACGCCCGGATTCAGCGGGGCGGACCTGGCCAACCTGATAAATGAAGGCGCCATTCTGGCCGCCCGGCGCAACCGCAAAGATGTCGGGCAGAAAGAGCTCGAAGACTCCATCGATCGCGTCATTGCCGGTCCCGAGAAAAAAGGCCGTGTCATCACCAAGCAGGAGAAAGAATTAATTGCCTATCATGAGACAGGGCATGCCCTGGCAGCCAAAATGCTGCCCAATGCCGATCCGGTACATAAAATATCAATCGTGGCCAGGGGCATGATGGGAGGCTGGACCAGATTCCTGCCCAGCGAGGAGCGGCACCTGGAAACTTATGAGCGCTTCAAGGATATGATGATCATCAGCCTGGCCGGCCGTGCCGCAGAACAGGTCGTCTTCGGCGAACTGACCACCGGCGCACAGAACGACCTGGAGAGGGTCACCAAGATCGCCCGCCGCATGATAACGGAGTTCGGCATGAGCCAGAAGCTCGGTCCGCGCACATTCGGCAAGAGGGAAGAGCTGGTTTTCCTGGGCAAGGAGATACACGAGCAGCAGAACTACAGCGATAAGATCGCCGAAGAGATAGATGAAGAGGTCGAAGGATTAGTCAAGGAAGCCTACACCAAAGCCTTCGATATCATGACGCAGAATAAGCCCCGCTTGAAATATGTGGCCGATTACCTGGTCGAGAAAGAGACTATTGACGATTCCACTTTTGAGAAGCTGCTGAATGACCCACTGCCAGCCCCCGGCCTGGAAGCCGCGCCGGCCTCCTGATAACTTTTATTTATTCCGCTCGATAACGAATTCAACCAGCGCACCGAGCGACTGGCGCGCATCACAATCAGGCAGTTTTTCGAGCGAATTGCTGGCTTTCTGGTAGAACCCCCGCGCTATCTGCCTGCACTCGTCAATGA
>JAPLHJ010000116.1 GCA_026389675.1 Chloroflexota bacterium
TGGGATTGCTTCGTCGCTATGCTCCTCGCAAAGACAGTGTCAAGAAGTCATTGCGAGCCCGAAGGGCGCGGCAATGTCATCGTTAGTGCCGTTAATCCCTGGGATTGCTTCGTCGCTGTGCTCCTCGCAAAGACATTTTTAGGCCGCTCCCCACAATAACGTAGCCTGTTAAAAGCTGGTTAACCACGGCACAAGGCTGAGTAGCCCGAAAAAAATGCAGAAAGCCCAGAAAGGTATCCTGGCTGCAAATTTCATGACTACGTAAATTGCCAGGAGTCCCACCGAGAACGAGCTGATGATGCCGGCTATATCGCCTGCTACCAGGCTCACTTTCCCTGTGACCAATATAGCCGCTTCAGCTATGAAAACGGCCGGGATGCTCAGGAGGAAGCTGAGCTTGAGAGCCTGTGCCGGGCTGTAGCGGAAGAAAAGCAGCGTGGAAATGGTCACACCGGAACGGCTGATGCCGGGCAGGACGGAGAACCCCTGCGCTATGCCCGTGACTACGCTTTCTTTCCACCCCACCGTTCTTTCGGGGCTGTATTCAGTACTTCTCTGCGCCAGCTTCTGGACGATGCCAGTTGTGATCAGTAGCAGGCCTACCAGGGCGGATACTATGACCGCACGCAATTGAATTTGGTCAATCCCCAGCAGGAGCAGCGGCCCTCCCAGCACACAACTCACTGCAGTGGCGATCAACAGGTAGTTAATAATGTCGCCCGGCGGTAGAGTAAATGAATTGCGTATATCGCGGAAATAAAAAGGAAGATGCTTTGACAGGTCCCAGACCTCTTTTCGGTAATATACCAGCGCCGCAAACAACGTGCCGGCATGCAGCCAGATAGCCTGGTACACGGCCTCTTTAAAGTCCGTGTGAAAGAAATTCACCAGTATCAGTGTGCAGATGCCTTCGCTGCTGAGGGGCAACCATTCAGCTATCCCCTGCACCGCGCCCATAACCAATCCCTGTACAATATCCATTTAAATCAGGCAGATTATAGCAGATAAGATAAAATTCTAAGCTCTGAGCTCTGAATAAATCCAAAACGCCAAGTGCCTGGTACCTGTGCAGGCAAATCGAATATGAAGGTGTCAAGTTTACCGCGGACGGCGCCGGGGCTATTAAATCAGGCAATCAGTAGTGTAGGGGCGTACCTTCAGGTGCGCCCGAAAAGACGGACAGGTCTAAAGACCCGTCCCTACAGCATGATTAAGGATGTGGACAGTACCCGTAGGGGCGTACCTTCAGGTGCGCCCGAAAAGACGGACAGGTCTAAAGACCCGTCCCTACAGGTTGTTTAAGGCGCGGACAGGTCTAAAGACCCGTCCCTACAGGCTGCGCCCGGCGATGAACCACTGTCATTAATCCAACAAATCCATCAGGTCTTTGGCCGGGACGGCACCTTTTCTCAGGATAACCGGCGGATTCATGGTAATATCCACTACCGTTGACTCGATGCCGCCCGGGCAGGAACCGCCGTCAAGGATGAAATCCACCGTGTCACCTAACTGGTCACGGACTTCTTTTGCAGTCAGCGCCGCCGGACAATTGTGCAGGTTGGCGCTGGTTCCCACCATGGGGCGCCCCAGTTCCTGTATCAGCCGCAGCGTTATGGAGTGTCCGGGCAGGCGGACGGCTATTTTGCCGCTGCCGGCCAGGACGAGGCTATCAAAGGCGGGCGCCTTCGCGAAGACGATGGTCAGGCCGCCCGGCCAGAATCTATCCATCAAGACCGTCGCTGCGGCGGGAATAAATTCAACCAATTCCCCCAGTTGCGAGGTTTCCGCTATCAGGACGGGCAGGGGCATGGTTAACGGCCGTTTTTTGACTGCGAAAATCCTGGTTACAGCGGCATTGTTAAATATATCCGCTCCCAGACCGTAAACCGTATCGGTGGGGTAAGCTACTATGCCGCCCGAACGCATAATATCAGTAGTTTTTTTAACCTGTCCCAGCAGCGCCGGGGTTATTTTGGCCTGGAGTGAACTTTTTTCCATCTTATCCGGCAAACCTTAAGCAGGGAAATTGTACCTTAAAACATCACATTACATAAATGTGCGGCAGATTAGATATCAGATTCGACCTGTGATATACTTCTTAAAATGGAAGAGGGTAACGGGAAGGCGGCCAGCCACCGCATCGTGGCCAGCGATGACATAGAGGTTTCTACTTACCTCGAGATAGCCAAGGAGAAACAGGGCGTTCAGGCTGCGCCCAAACCCGGAGATATACCTCACGGTGTCAGGGAGGCGGTGGCCATCATCGATTTCGGCTCGCAATACAGCCACCTGATAGCGCGCCGCGTGCGGGAGTGCAGCGTTTACTGCGAGCTTTTCCCCTATGATTCACCCCTTAGCAAGATAATGTCGATCAATCCGCGCGGCTTCATCCTGTCGGGCGGTCCGGCCAGCGTCTATGAGAAGAACGCGCCCTTAACTCCGGTCGGGATCTACGAAAGCCACCTGCCGGTGCTGGGCATTTGCTACGGCATGCAGTCGATAACCCACCAGCTCGGCGGCACGGTTGCGCCCGGCAGCAAGCATGAATACGGCCAGGCTGTCCTGCATGTCAGCGACCAGAGCTCGCCGCTTTTCAAGGATCTGGATAGCTCGCTGACGGTCTGGATGAGCCACGGCGACGAGATAATGGAGATGCCGGCAGGCTTCCGTTCATCGGCTTACACGGAAAATTCGCCCAACGCCGTGATTACGGACGGCGGCAAGCTCTTCGGCCTGCAGTTCCATCCCGAGGTGGCGCATACGCCGCAGGGCAAGCAGATAATCAGGAATTTCCTCTACAACATCTGCGGGTGCCGCGGCACCTGGACGCCCGGCAATTTTATCCATGAGAGCATCGCCTCAATAAAGGAGCAGGTAGGGGATGGCAGGGTAATCTGCGCGCTGTCGGGTGGAGTGGATTCCGCGGTGGCGGCCAAGCTGGTGCACGCCGCCATCGGCGACCAGTTGACCTGCATCTTTGTCAATAACGGGCTGCTGCGGCGTGAGGAACCGGAAAGGGCGCTCGAGACCTTCCGCAAGAACCTGAGGATGAACGTGGTTTACGTGGATGCCACCGACCGCTTTCTCGACCAGTTAAAGGGTGTCATCGATCCCGAGAAAAAGAGGATCAGCATCGGCGGAGAGTTCATCAAGGTCTTTGAGAGCGAGGCCAAGAAATTGGGCAAGATAGATTTCCTTACCCAGGGCACCCTCTATCCCGACGTAATCGAGTCCGCCACGCCGGAGACCAAGGCGGCGGCCAAGATCAAGACCCATCACAACGTGGGGGGACTGCCCTCCAAGATGGCGTTGACGCTGATAGAACCCCTGCGCTATTTATTCAAGGACGAGGTGCGGGAAGTGGGACTGGAGCTCGGTCTGCCGGAGGACATGGTCTGGCGGCAGCCGTTCCCGGGACCCGGGCTGGCCATCCGCATCATCGGTGAAGTAACCCGGGAGCGGCTGGAGATATTGCGCGGCGCCGACTGGGTAGTCATGGACGAGATAAAGAAGGCCAAACTTTACCGGCAGATGTGGCAAACCTTCGCCATACTTACCGATGTGCACAGCGTGGGCGTGATGGGCGATTACCGCACCTACGGCTACCTGGTGGCGGTGAGGGCGGTAACCAGCCAGGATGCCATGACCGCCGATTGGGCCAGGCTGCCCTACAACCTGCTGGCTACAGTATCGAACCGCATTGTCAACGAGGTTCCCGGTGTTAACCGCGTGGTTTACGACATCACCAGCAAGCCCCCTTCCACTATCGAGTGGGAGTAGGCCCTTACCTGATATGAAGATAGCTGCCATCGGCGACCCCCACGGCAACCTGGAGAAGATCACTAAAATCCCGCTTGACCATGTAGACCTGATACTGCTGACAGGTGACCTGGGGAAGACCGATATGTTGCGCAGGCAGGCGCTGCAATACCTAAACATCCCCAACCCGGGGCCCAAAGAAAAGCGCTCTCACGCAGAGGGGTTCCGGCAGGCCTTCCTGACCGCGCATGAAACGGCCCTCAAGCTGGCCGGCTACCTGGCCGGCTTCTGCCCGGTATTTATCGTGCGGGGAAACGCCGACCTGTCAAACTACGATACACGGAAATTTTCACGTACTTTTGGCATAGAGCTTCCTTTTCTCTACCAGGATTTGAGGGCTATCCGCGGTGTGCGCCTGATAGATAACCAGGTGGCTGATTTCGGGGGCTTACGGATAGGCGGGATAAAGTATTTCACCGATATTTGCTGGGCCGAGGAATTCGAGCTTGCCGGCATTGAGAAGATACGCCGCAGGGCGCTGCAGGATACCGGTAAAATTAGCGGCGTGCTGGGGCGCTTCGGTCGTGTGGATATACTGCTTACCCATGTGCCTCCCTACGCTGTGCTGGACAGGGTTGATTCCGCCTCGATACCGCCCACCTGGATAGGCCGGCATGCGGGAAGCAAAACTGTGCTGGAATATATTTTGCGGGAGCAGCCGGGCTACGTTTTCTGCGGTCACATACACGAAAGCGAGGGCTTTGAGAAAGTAGGCAGTGCGGCGGTTTACAACCTGGGAATGGGCGGCTCCAAAATAGTCGAGCTATAATTTGACAAATAATTTATATCTGCATATACTTTCAGAGCATGCGAGAAACGAGCGACAGTTGATTTAAGCGTTTTCTTGGTGTATACTCTTACAGCTTGGTGAGTACACCAGGCTGTTTTGTTCTTTAACAATAGAATAGTGATATTGATGAATGGTGTCTAATGTTCTAGTTGCAATGGCGCAGCAGGGCAAAGGCCGCGAGGTCTTGTGTTCATGCTGTTGTAGGTCAAAGATAATAAGGGCACAGAGTGGATGCCTTGGCGTTAACAGCCGATGACGGGCGCGGCTCGACTGCGATAAGCCCCGGTGAGATGTCCAGCTATCTTAAGCCGGGGATTCCCTAATGGGGCAACCCATCTGGCCAAAAGCCAGATACTCTATATGAGAGGATACCGGGGGAACTGAAACATCTTAGTACCCCGAGGAAAAGAAATCGAATGAGATTCCCGGAGTAGTGGCGAACGAAATGGGAAGAGCCTAAACTTCGCCGGCTCAGTGGCCTTGAGGCCTATGCCGACGAGGAGTTGCAAGGTACAGCGGATAGCGCTCAAGAGCTGTCGCAGAGTAAAAAACTTTTTACTAAATCAAAGGTCCCTGGAAAGGGCCACCAGAGTAGGTGATAGTCCTGTAGAATAAAAGTAAAAAGCTCTGGCTGTATTCTTAAGTACCACGGGACACGAGAAATCCTGTGGGAATCTGGGGTGACCACGCTCCAAGGCTAAATACTGTTAACGACCGATAGTGAACCAGTACCGTGAGGGAAAGGTGAAAAGTACCCCGATGAGGGGAGTGAAATAGAACCTGAAACCCTGTGCTTACAAGCAGTCAGAGCCTGGATTTATCCGGGTGATGGCGTGCCTATTGAAGAATGAGCCTGCGAGTTGTTCTATGTGGCTTGGTTAAGCGATTTCAATCGCGGAGCCGTAGCGAAAGCGAGTCTGAATAGGGCGAATTTTGGTCGCATGGAGCAGACACGAAACCGTGTGAGCTACCCATGGCCAGTGTGAAACCCAACTAACCTTGGGTGGAGGTACGAACCCGTAAGCGTGGCAAAGCTTTGGGATGAGCTGTGGGTAGGGGTGAAATGCCAAACGAACTCGGAGATAGCTTGTTCTCCCCGAAATGCATTTAGGTGCAGCCTCGGATTATTAACTTGCGGAGGTAGAGCTCTGAATGAGCTAGGGGCCGTGAGGTTACCAAACTCAATCAAACTTCAAATGCCGTAAGTCGAATTCCGGGAGTGAGACCGCGCGGGATAAGCCGCGTGGTCGAGAGGGAAACAGCCCAGATCATCAGCTAAGGTCCCTAAGAGCGAGCTAAGTGGTAAAGGAAGTGATGTCGCTAAAACAGCCAGGAGGTTGGCTCAGAAGCAGCCACCCTTTAAAGAGTGCGTAACAGCTCACTGGTCGAGTGATGTCGCGCCGATAATTTAACGGGGCTCAAGTTCGCCACCGAAGCTATGGATCGCGCAAGCGATGGTAGGGGAGCGTTGTTATCGCAGTGAAGCTCGGGTGTAAACCCGGGTGGAGTAATGACAAGTGAGTATGCAGGCATAAGTAGCGTAAAGGCATGTGAAAAACATGTCCACCGGAAGTCTAAGGTTTCCTACGCAAGGTTAATCCGCGTAGGGTTAGTCGACCCTAAGCTTAACCCAAAGGGGGTAGGCGATGGATAGCAGGTCAACATTCCTGCACCACCATTTTTTCGTTATCAGCAAAGGAGGGACACAGTAGGATAGGATGAGCGTACCCATCGGACATGGTGCGTTCCTGATCCGAGGCGTGTTGAGGCAGGAAAATCCACTTCGACGATAAGCTGAGGAGAGGGGGAAATTGCGGGGCAACCCAAGGTGACTCAACTGATTTCACACTGTCCAGAAAATCTTCGTTGCGAGAATTTATGGTGACCGTACCGCAATCCGCCACTGGTAGACGGGGGTAAGTATCCCAAGGTGTTCGAGAGAACTCACGTTAAGGAACTCGGCAAACTAACCCCGTAACTTCGGAAGAAGGGGGCCCGCGCAAGCGGGGGCACGGAACCGTCTCAAGCGACTGTATAACATAAACATAGGTCTTTGCCAAGGCGAAAGCCGAGGTATAAGGGCTGATACCTGCCCAGTGCCGGAAGGTTAAGGAAAGAGGTCAGGGGTAACCCGAAGCTTTGAACCGAAGCCCCGGTGAACGGCGGCCGTAACTATAACGGTCCTAAGGTAGCGAAGTCCCTTGTCGGGTAAGTTCCGACCCGCACGAAAGGTGTAACGACTTGAGCGCTGTCTCAACGTGAGACTCGGTGAAATTGAAATGGGGGTGAAGATGCCCTCTACCCGCAACTGGACAAAAAGACCCCGGGAGCTTTACTATACCCTGGTATTGGACTCGAGCTGAGCATGTGTAGGATAGGTGGGAGGCTATGAAGTCGGGGCGTCAGCCTCGGCGGAGCCAACGGTGAAATACCACTCTTGTTTGGTTTTGGTTCTAACCTGCCGAAATGGTGGGGACAGTGCCAGGCGGGTAGTTTAACTGGGGCGGTTGCCTCCCAAAAGGTAACGGAGGCGCCCAAAGGTCCCCTCAGCACGGGTGGAAATCGTGCGTTGAGTGCATTGGCATAAGGGGGCTTGACTGTAAGACCAACAAGTCGAGCAGGGACGAAAGTCGGGCAAAGTGATCCTACGGTTCCGTGTGGAAGGGCCGTAGCTTAACGGATAAAAGCTACCCCGGGGATAACAGGCTTATCTTGCCCAAGAGTTCACATCGACGGCAAGGTTTGGCACCTCGATGTCGGCTCGTCGCATCCTGGGACTGAAGCAGGCCCCAAGGGTTGGGCTGTTCGCCCATTAAAGCGGCACGCGAGCTGGGTTCAGACCGTCGTGAGACAGGTCGGTCTCTATCCGTTGTGGGCGCTGGAGATTTGAGGGGAGCTCTCCCTAGTACGAGAGGATTGGGAGGGACGGACCTCTGGTGTGTCAGTTGTCGCGCCAGCGGCAATGCTGGGTAGCCAAGTCCGGATGGGATAAACGCTGAAAGCATCTAAGTGTGAAGCCCACCCCAAGATGAGATCTCCGTCCGGTTCGACCGGTAAGATCGCAAGTAGACCACTTGCTTGATAGGCAGCAGGTGTAAGCGCAGTAATGCGTTGAGCTAAGCTGTACTAATGATCGTACTCTTTGACCTATACCAGAATGAGCACAAAACTTCATTCGTCAATCACTATTCTTGCCGCGGGGTGGAGCAGTGGCAGCTCGTCGGGCTCATAACCCGAAGGTCGCAGGTTCAAATCCTGCCCCCGCTACCAAAAATCGAAACCAAAATGCCCGTCTTAAAAGTTTACATAAGACGGGCATTTTTCATTTTGCTAATAGAAAGCCATCGGAGTTATTAATAACAGTGACCTTCACCCGATAAATAGTAATGCTCTCAATTAGAATCTTGCACCAATGAGGGCCCATCCGATGTCGCAGCCCAATCTCATACCCGCCCTTGAAGCGATTGTACGTCGTGAAACGAAACACAAGAATCTAATCTGATGACGGCAATGCCTTGGGTTTCTGCAACTCCATCTCCTTGCCACAACAGACCACTGAGCCTCCCCCTGCCTTGGTGCAGAGCACCTCGCTGCCGCATACTTCACACTTGAATCTTTTACCAAGCTGGTTTGCCATGGTTCAATACCTCCAGGGATTAATTATAGATTGCTTTAGCGTGTTTGCAACAACCGTCTCACAGTTCCATTTCGTGGAAATCTGCGGCTATGATCAATGGGGCGGCAGTCATCTTCTGTACATCTTCTGCGCTGACGCCGGGTATGGCCTCTTTGAGCACAAGGCCTTTGTGTGTGACTTCTATCAGGGCGTAATTGGTAACAATGAGATCTACGCAGCCTTTGGCCATATGCTCCATAGCTACGATCAATTTCCTCGCTCCCACGGCCAGGTCCATCGAGCCGCCGATGTTGCCCATCTTGCCCAACCCGCGTGCAGGTGTGTTCCAGCCGGCCAGGTCACCCCTTGCCGATACCTGCAGGGCGCCCAGCACCGCCACATCCATGCGCCCGCCGCGGATCATGGCGAAGGAGGTCTCGATATCAAAGTAGCTCGACCCCGGCAGCTCGTGGATGAACTGGCAGCTGGCATTGATGCGGTCAGGTTCGATTTCGTCACTATCGGCCAGCGGGCCGGATTTGAGCATGCCGATCTCAGCCTGCAATATAATGTCACGACCTTCTATCCAGTTGGAAACGAGCGTGGGTATGCCTATGCCCAGGTTGACGTAAGAGCCATCCTCCAGCATATTGGCGATGCGCAGGGCTATCATCTCGCGCTCCAGCGGGGGCATTTCGGGAACTATCACTTTCATGGCTTTACTCATAATGTCGGCCCCTACACCAGTGACTGTCTATGGTCCGGCCTGCCGGTTTCGACCACTCTTTTTACAAAAATACCGGGCGTATGGATGAAGTTGGAGTCCAGCTCACCCGGCTCAACCAGCGTCTCCACCTCGGCGATGGTTACTTTACCGGCCATGGCCATTACGTTGTTATAGTTGCGTGCCGTATAGCGGTACACCAGGTTGCCCTCGCGGTCGCCCTTCCAGGCGTGCACAAAGGCGAAATCGACGGGTAAAGCTGTTTCCATCAGGGTTTCCACGCCGTCGAAGACGCGTACCTCCTTGCCTTCGGCCACTACGGTGCCCGCACCGGCAGGGGTGTAGAAAGCCGGGATGCCAGCGCCGGCGCAGCGCAGCTTTTCGGCGAAGGTGCCCATGGGGTAAACTTCTGCCTCGATGGCGCCCTTCCTGATCGCCTGCTCGAACGAATGGTCGGCACCTCGGGTTGCCGAGCGCGGGAAGGGGTAATTGCAGATGGCCTTTTTCACCTGGCCGTTCTCCACCAGTTCCAGTATCTCCTCGTTGCCCACGCCCACCTGCATTACTACTATGGTCAGGTTTTTTACGCCCTTTTTAGCCAGCGCCCGGGTCAGAGCGGTCGGTTTTCCGGCGGTAAAGAAACTGCCGAAAGCTATGACCGCGCCGTCCGGGATGTCTTCAATTGCCAGTTCTACCGAGGCGTAAGTTTTATCCATATCTGAAAGTTTACCGCAATACCAACCCCGTTACCAAAAAACGAAGCCGAAATGCCCTTCTTAAGCGTTTACATAAGACGGGCATTTATTATTTTGAATTAAAGATATCAACATAAACATTCTGCCGGTTATTTCGCTTTGTCTTTGGAAGGAAAGGCTCTGTTATGCCCAAATAACCGGGGCTTAATTATTTACTTGAAAAGGATTCACACCTGGGTAGCAATGCGCCGTGGTTGTTGGACGTAAGCCTTTAAACTGTCTAAAATATAGTCCGGTCAAGATTTCGCCCCGGCAATAATAGTCAATCCGGTGGCATCTTTTCAGGAGTTTCCGGAGTAACACAAGCAATATCAGGAGGCAGGCATGCAGGACGTAAAGGGCACCATTCTTATCAAAGGCGGACGCTTACTCACTATGGACGGGACACCCGGCGCCATGGAGAAGGCCAATGTACTTATCAAGGATGGATTAATCAAGGGAATCGGCCCGGGGCTGGAAGCGCCTGACGCGGAAGTTATCGAAGCCGGGGACACCATTATCATGCCCGGCTTCGTGGACTGTCACCGCCATATGTGGCAGACGCAACTGCGCGCTATCACTGCAGATTGGAGCCTGTTTGACTATTCATCCCGTATCCGCAGTGTCTACACTTCATTCTATGATCCTGAGGATGCCTACATAGGCACCTATGCAGGATATCTTGAGGCTATCAACGCCGGCGTTACCACCATAGTCGACCACTCGCACATCATGAACACGCCGGATCATGCGGATGAGGTGGTGCGAGCTACACTTGAATCCGGCATACGGGGTATCCTCTGCTACGGTATGTACGGCAATGCCAAACCGGACCAGGTATTGACGCCGGCTGTGCTGATGAGCCCTGACTGGCACTATGACGACGCTAAGAGGGTAAAGGGCAAGTATTTCAACGCTGATTATAGCCGTGTAACCATGGGCATCGCGCTAACCGAGGCCGAATTCTTCCCCATCGAGCTCTCCCGCAAGGAACTTGGCTTCGCCCGTGACCTGGGCGCCAGGCGCATCAGCGCCCATGTGGGCATGGGGGGAATGAGCAAGAACACGCGGTATATCGAACGTCTGAAGAAGGCCGGCCTGATGGGAGAGGACATACTCTTTATCCATGGCTGGAACCTCACCGATAACGAACTAAGGATCTGCGCTCAATATAAGGCTGCTGTCATAAACACTCCCGAAACCGAACTGCAGATGGGTATGGGCTACCCTGTCTCCTGGCGGGCGCTATCTGCGGGAGGCCGGTCGGGACTGGGCATAGACATCGTTTCCAACCAGAGCGCCGAT
>JAPLHJ010000108.1 GCA_026389675.1 Chloroflexota bacterium
GTGCATGCCATGTAAATTACACCTCGCGCATCGCTTTTTTTAGCCATCTTTTATCCAAGTATCTTTGTGATTACACCCGATGCTACAGTCCTGCCACCTTCACGGATGGCAAAATGCATGCCCTGCTCGAGAGCAACAGGATAAATCAACTTGATATTCATTTTAATATTGTCACCGGGCATGACCATTTCCACGCCCGCCGGCAATTCTGTCTGGCCTGTTACATCCAGTGTCCTGATAAAGAACTGCGGTTTATAGCCGGTGAAAAACGGAGTGTGCCTGCCGCCTTCTTCCTTGGTCAAAACATAAACCTCGCCTTCAAAGTGTGTCTGGGGCTTAATGGAGCCGGGCTTGGCCAGCACCTGTCCCCTTTCAACATCTTCGCGCTCGATGCCCCTGACAAGGCAGCCAACGGCATCGCCAGCTTCACCGGTTTCAAGCTGCTTGTGGAACATTTCGACGCCGGTTACCACTGTCTTTTTGGTATCTTTTATACCCACGATCTCAACTTCTTCACCAATTTTGATCACGCCGCGCTCAACCCTGCCAGTTACCACTGTTCCGCGCCCCTTAATGCCAAATACATCTTCAATCGGCATCAGGAAAGGTTTATCAATCGCGCGCTTGGGTTGCGGGATATAATCATCCACGGCGTCCATGAGCTTCAGAATACCGCTGCACCATTTGCAGTCGGGCTTGCCGCAGCCGCATTCCAAGGCTTTCAGGGCGCTGACACGGACGATGGGTATCTTATCTCCGGGGAAGTTGTACTTGGTGAGCAGGTCCCTGAGCTCCATCTCTACGAGCTCAAGCAATTCCTCATCTTCCATGGCGTCAACTTTATTCAATGCTACTACCATAGCCGGCACTTCAACCTGCCTGGCCAGCAGGATATGTTCCCTCGTCTGGGGCATCGGGCCATCCGGGGCGCTAACCACCAGGATGGCGCCATCCATCTGGGCGGCGCCGGTGATCATGTTCTTGATATAGTCGGCGTGCCCCGGGCAGTCCACATGGGCATAGTGCCTTTTCTTGGTCTCGTATTCGATATGGGCGATAGCAATCGTTACACCGCGTGCTTTCTCTTCCGGCGCATTATCGATACTGTCGAACGGCCTGAAGGCGTTATCGCCGACACCCTGTTTCGATAAGACCAGTGTAATTGCTGCTGTTAACGTTGTCTTACCATGATCAACGTGACCTATGGTACCCACATTTGCATGCGGTTTCTTGCGCTCAAATACTTTCTTTGCCATGTTTCTAAACCTCCTTCATTTCTGAGCCCACAATCAGATTCGAACTGATGACCCCGTTCTTACCAAGAACGTGCTCTACCAACTGAGCTATGTGGGCAAATTGCCGTAACTTTATATATCACATCTCTGAGATGCGACTACAAATTATACTATAAACTATTGTAAATCTACAAAATTTAGTAATAGTATAGTGGTGGAGGGAGTAGGATTCGAACCTACGTAGCCCTTAGGGCGGCAGATTTACAGTCTGCTCCGATTGGCCGCTCCGGCATCCCTCCAATACTGTCACCAGATCTTAGCCCGAGAGGGGAGTCGAACCCGCTAACCTACCGATTACAAGTCGGTTGCGCTGCCATTGCGCCACTCGGGCAACAAAACGTCAAACCGTTATGCTCAAATCAGACGACAAGCAGGAATTATATATGTGCCATAGCTAAAAGTCAAGGAAAATCATCTTTACTTGATTGCACCCTATTTGTTAAACTTTAGTGAGCGCGTAATATGACTCAAGGAGAATTGTTATGGGTTCCAAAGATAAAGGTAAGCGAGAGCAGAAAAAAGCCAAGAAAGATGGCAAGAAGACCCTTGCCCCTTCCATTTTCGAACCGGTCGCAGAGGTCCAGGTAATCAAGAAAAAGGGCAAGAAAGAAGAGTTCCCCGAGTAGCAAATAAGGCTCGTAAATAAAATCCGGCCATCAACTGAGCGGTTACCAGGAATCAATGCCTGAACTTGCGCATATCAAGGCCCTCGTACATGGAAAGGTACAGGGTGTCTATTACCGGGCTTTCGCCTCGCGCGCAGCTAAATCGCTATTCCTGAAAGGCTACGTCAGAAACGTAAACAACGGCGATGTCGAACTTGAGGCGGAGGGTCCTAAAGAAATGCTTGAAGAGTTGCAGCGCCGCTTGAAAGCAGGCCCGGACGGCGCAATCGTGGAAAAAATCGATGTGACATGGTCGGAGGGCACGGGAAAGTACAGCGCGTTCGACGTCAGGTATTAGGCTCAGTTATCCAATTCGGCCTTGCCTGCCCTGATGATATCCAGGTACTGCTGGTCCACTCCCAGCATGGCGGAAGCTTCGCGGTCGATTTCGTAGGGTTCCCCCTCGAATATCTTGCCGAAATTCTCGGCCTTGCCCTTAAATGAATCGTCCGCCGCGCTGAATTTCTTCCGGCCATCCACGATGGCCAGGTCAAACGGCAGAGTAAAGTACAGGTCGGCGAAAACCTTGTCCCAGCCGAATTCATCCAGCGAACCCCACCCGCCGGCGGAACCTTTCCTATACTTGTTTACCGGTAGCAGGCTCAATAAATTCTTGATGCTCAGGAATCCCTGGTTGGCAGAGGTGCGCAGTGAGGAAACCGTGATAAGGAAATCGCACGAAAGCACCACGTTGGGCACCCAGAAAGTGGCGACCGCGAAAGGATGCGGCAGGGGATTCTCTATCTCCACCCAGATGCAGTCCTTAACGTCAAGCATCAGCACGCGCTGGAAATCATATCCCAGTGATTTATAGATGGGGTAAACCGGATCACCACTGGCGGCGCCCTCCAGGATAATGATATCGGCATCACTCACCTGTTTGACCTTTTCAATGACGGTACCCAGTATCTCCCTGCTGGTGCTGAACGGGTAGGGGTACGGATAGCTGGCCCCGGGCTTGATAAGTATTTTGTGTGCTCTGGACACCAGGGAAGGAGGTTCGAAGTTGAATTTTGCTGCCTCGTATATCATTTCAGGAGATACAATTTTTCACCTTAACAAAATCAGTCCGGCGTAAGAGAGGTGTTCCACCCATCTCCCCGTAAATCTGGTGATTTTATTGTATCATCCAAGTCAATGGAAAGATATACCTTTTATAAAAAAAGAAGAACCTTAACACCTGGATAGTGGAAGGAAGTAAATTGATTTCAAAGGTACGATAGCATTGCTGCCATCGAACGACCATAGGAGTACATACTCCCTAGAAAGGAGGTGATCCAGCCGCACGTTCCCGTACGGCTACCTTGTTACGACTTCGTCCCAGTCACCGGTCCCACCTTCGGCGACTGCCCCCCTTGCGGGTTAGCCTATCGACTTCAGGTGTTACCGACTTCCATGACGTGACGGGCGGTGTGTACAAGGCCCGAGAACGTATTCAACGCAGTGTGCTGACCTGCGTTTACTAGCAACTCCAACTTCATGCAGGCAGTTGCAGCCTGCAATCCGAACTGAGGATGATTTTTTGGATTGGCTCCAGATCGCTCTATTGCAACCTATTGTATCACCCATTGTAGCGTGTGTGTAGCCCAGGATGTAAGGGCCATGCTGACTTGACGTCATCCCCACCTTCCTCCGCGTTATACGGGCAGTCTCGCTAGAGAATTTAACTGGCGACGAGGGTTGCGCTCGTTGCAGGACTTAACCTAACACCTCACGGCACGAGCTGACGACAGCCATGCAGCACCTGTGCAAGCTCCTGATTGGATACAGGTCGTCTCTCTTTCGAGTTTCTACTTCAAGCATGTCAAACCGTTCTTCGCGTTGCATCGAATTAAACCACACGCTCCGCTGCTTGTGCGGGCCCCCGTCAATTCCTTTGAGTTTTAGCCTTGTGGCCGTAGTCCCCAGGCGGAATACTTAAAGCGTTAGCTTCGGCACAGAGAGGGTCGATACCCCCTATACCTAGTATTCAACGTTTAGGGTGTGGACTACACGGGTATCTAATCCGTTTCGCTCCCCACACTTTCGGGCCTCAACGTCAGGAGCATCCTAGAAAGCCGCCTTCGCCACTGGTGTTCCTCACGATATCTACGCATTTCACCGCTACACCGTGAATTCCGCTTTCTTCTGATGCCCTCAAGCTCCCCAGTATCAATTGCAGTCTCCCAATTGAGTCGGGAGATTTCACAACTGACTTAAAGAACCGTCTACACCCTCTTTACGCCCAGTAAATCCGGATAACGTTCGCCTTCTACGTATTACCGCGGCTGCTGGCACGTAGTTAGCCAAGACTTATTCCTCGAGTACCGTCATATTTCTTCCTCGAGAAAAGGGGTTAACAACCCGAAGGCCGTCATCCCCCACGCGGCGTCGCTGCGTCAGGCTTTCGCCCATTGCGCAAAATTCCTTGCTGCTGCCTCCCGTAGGAGTCAGGGCCGTATCTCAGTCCCCGTCTGGCTGGTTGTCCTCTCAGACCAGCTACTGATCACCGACTTGGTAGGCCATTACCCTACCAACTATCTAATCAGACGCAAGCCCCTCCCCAAGCGCAAAAGCTTTGCTGATAAGCTAACGCTTACCAGAATATGCGGTATTAGCCTGCCTTTCGGCAAGTTATCCCCCACTTAGGGCGAGGTTACTTACGCGTTACTCAGCAGTTCGCTACTCCCTGATCAATCTTGCGAAAAATCAGGGCGTTCGACTTGCATGCATCAGGCACGCCGCAAACGTTTATCCTGAGCCAGGATCAAACTCTCATATTAGTTTAGTTTAGAACCTTCCTTCCACTATCCAGTTGTTAAGGTACAATTAGGAAAACGGAATACATATTAGCACAGGGATATGGGCGTGTCAACAAATACCCTATCCCTGTTTCAAACAGACCCGGTTTTCAACGCGTATCATTATAACAACAAACCTTGACGTTTGCACGCTTACACTGCTACAATGCACGAGCGCCTTTTAAAAAATTCAGACAAGAATCGAGGTATTTAAATGCAGCAAACTGGACCTGATAAAATCCGCAACGTCGCCCTGCTTTCACATTCCGGCTCCGGCAAAACCTCCCTGGCTGAAGCCATGCTCTTCGATGCCGGCGCCATCAGCCGCATGGGCAACGTAGCCGATGGCACCACCACCTCCGATTACGACCCCGACGAGATAAAGCATAAGATAAGCATTAACCTTACTATACTGCCGCTGAACTGGAAGAACACCAAGATAAACCTCATCGATACACCGGGCTACCCGGACTTCGTGGGCGAGGTCAAATCGGCCCTGCGCGTGAGCGAAGCCGCGATCGTCGTGGTTTGCGCCGCCTCGGGAGTCGAGGTCGGCACGGAGCAGGTCTGGGGCTATGCCTCGGAGGCAAAGATACCGCGCCTGATTTTCATGAGCAAGATGGACCGCGAAAATGCCAACTTCGCCTTAACCCTCGAGCAGATACAATCCAAGTTGAATACACGCTGCCTGCCTATCCAGATCCCCATCGGCTCGCAGAAGGAATTCAAAGGCGTCGTCGACATCATCGCCAAAAAAGCCTATGCCGGCGCGCCGGTCAAGGAGATCGAGGTGCCAGCTTCAATGGCGGCGGATATCGACAGCGCCCGCGACAAGCTTATCGAGGCGGTAGTGGAAATCGATGATGAGATAATGACCAGGTACCTGGATGGCGGGGAGATAACCACCGAAGAGATATATAAATGTTTAAAGGCTTCTACCCTGCAGGGCGGCATAATCCCCGTACTGGCCGGATCAGGCCTAACCAACAATGGAGCAGCGATGCTGCTTGACGCCATCGTGGAATACCTGCCTTCACCGGTTACCGCCGGCAGTTTCAAGGCAGTCAACGCCAGCGGCGCGGAAGAAGAAGTTAAGCCGGCAGCAGAGTCCCCGCTGGCCGCCCTGGTATTTAAAACGACCACCGACCCGCATGTGGGCAAGGTCAGCTTTTTCCGTGTCTATTCAGGTGTATTATCCAGCAATTCACAGGTTTGGAATGTGAATAAGGCGGCCGTCGAGAGGATCGGGCAGGTCTCCGTGCCGCGCGGCAAGAGCCAGGAAACCGTCAACCAGGTCATAACGGGGGACATCGGTTTGGTCGTCAAGCTGGCCAGTACCGCGTCTGGTGACACACTCGGCGTTAAAGAGCATCCTCTTAAACTCGCTTCCATCCAGTACCTTGCGCCTATTTTAAATAAGGCTGTCCACCCCAAATCCAAGGCAGACCTCGATAAGATGAGTTCGGGCCTGGCCAGGATATGCGAGGAGGACCCCAGCTTAAAGGCACAGCGTGAAGCCGATACCGGTGAGCTCACGCTGGGCGGTATGGGCGACACCCACCTCGATATCGCCGCCAGCAGGCTGCAGCGCAAGTTCGCTGTGGAAGTGCTGCTGGATGTGCCCAGGGTACCATTCAAGGAGACTATCACCGTCCCTGTCGAGGCTGAATACAAGCATAAGAAACAGACCGGCGGGCACGGCCAGTACGGGCATGTTGTAATTAAGATTGAACCGTTGCCACCGAGTGGTGGTTTCGAATTCGAGTCGAAGGTAGTGGGCGGCTCGGTGCCCAGGAACTTCATACCGGCCGTCGAGAAAGGCATCAAAGAAGCACGTGTCGAGGGCGTCATAGCCGGGTTCCCTGCCGTTGATATGAAGGTCACTCTCATAGACGGCAGCTTCCACCCGGTCGACTCCTCGGAGATGGCCTTCAAAATCGCCTCGGCCCAGGCCTTTAAAAAGGGCATGAGCGACGCGTCGCCGGTATTACTCGAGCCTATCATGAATATCACGGTCACCGTGCCCGACTCGTTTACCGGGGATATCATCGGCGACCTCAATACCAAGCGCTCCCACGTGAGCGGCATGAACCCCAGCCAGGGCATGAATGTCATCCAGGCACAGGCCCCCCTGGCCGAGATACTCAGGTATGCCATCGACCTGCGCTCCATGACTCAGGGCCGGGGAACCTTCACCGTTGGGTTCAGCCACTATCAGGCGGCGCCGGCGCCTATCGCACAAAAGATAGTCGCCCAGCATAAGAGCGCAGCACAGCACGAGTAATAAATTTGGGATGGTTTAAAAACCCGTCCGGGTGCGGTTGCAGCTAAATCTGCACCTACAACAATTTCTTCAGAGTAAAACAAAAAGCCCCTGCCGGTGAACCGGCAGGGGCTTTCAATATCTTAACTTATTAACTTTGAATTACGCGGCCAGCTCTTTGACCTTGGCAGTGAAGGCGGGCAGCACGATCTTCCAGTCGCCTACCACGCCGAAGCGGGCCTCTTTAA
>JAPLHJ010000103.1 GCA_026389675.1 Chloroflexota bacterium
GCGGTCCACCATGTGCGCAACCGGAAAGGAAAAAAGCACCATACCCAGCAGCAGCACAGTTGAGGCCAGCCCGCACTGTGCGTCGGTCAGCCCCAGCTCGAGCTTCATGGGCTGCAGGATGACCGAGAACACCTGCCTGTCCATGTAGTTGATGGCGTATAGCAGGGTACAGATTATCAGTACGTAATGCGCGCTCCACCCGCCTGTCTTGTACTCCTTCACTCCGTCCGGGCCTTTCTCATTTGCCATGACGTACACCTCCTTATATCCGCAGGGCGCTCTGCGCCAGTGATTTTACGGCACTATACTACAATGTCCGAAAGTTGTAAAAGTTTGTATGTGCTACAATTTGGGCGTCAGCAACCAAGAGGAGGCGGAAATATGGCAATCTGCATTGCAATCTCATTACTGGCAGCGCTCCTGCTCATCCTGCTGGCTGTCATAGCCATCAGGACCGCGCTATTCAGATCAAAACAGCTCAGCGTATCCGCTATAGCAAGCTGGCCTGTTGATATCGCTGCGGCCGCGCAAAGGCTGTCAGGAGCCATACAGGTCCCCACCGTCTCCAGCCTTGAAGAATCGCAGGTGGATTACGGGCAGCTCACGCGCTTCCGTGAATACCTGTCCGCTGCCTTCCCGCGGGTCCATTCCTCACTGGACAAGCAGGTCATCAATAAGCACGGCCTGCTCTACACCTGGAAGGGCAGCGACCCCGCCATGAAACCCATCCTGCTGCTGGCGCACCAGGATGTGGTCCCCGTCACCGAAGAGGGCTGGACACATCCCCCTTTCTCCGGCGCCATCGCCGATGGCCATATCTGGGGCCGCGGCACGCTGGATGATAAGGGCAGCCTGATGGGTACGCTGGAAGCCGTGGAGTACCTGCTCAATGACGGTTTCAAGCCCGCCCGTTCCGTATATATGGCCCTCGGCTTCGACGAAGAGGTCGGGGGACGGGAGGGCGCCGGCAAGATCGCTGATTTTCTCAAGTCTCAGGGGCTGCAGTTCGAATACATAATCGACGAGGGCGGGGCCGCCGTACTGGGACTGGTGCCCGGGCTTGCCTCGTGGGTGGCGCTGGTAGGGACCGCAGAGAAGGGCTATCTCTCGCTGGAGCTATCGGCCGAAGCACCGGGCGGCCACGCGGCGCAGCCGCCCCGACAAACTGCCATCGGCATGGTAGCCACAGCCGTAGCTAAATTACAGAAACAACCTTTCCCGGCGCGGCTGGCCGGCCCGGCCGCCGCGCTCTTCGAATACCTGGGTCCCGAGATGCCCTTCCCCAATAAGATGATCTTTGCCAACCTCTGGCTGTTCCGCTCGATCGTTAAAGGCAAATTGGCGGCCAATCCGGTCACCGATGCTTCCATCCGTACTACCACCGCACCGACCATGTTCCGGGGCAGCCCCCAGGACAACATCCTTCCCATGCTGGCCACGGCGGTCATCAACTTCCGCATACTGCGGGAGGATACTACGGCGACCGTGATTGAAAGGGTTAAATCCGTCATCGGCGACCCTCGCATAAAAGTCACTCCCATAAAGAAAAACATATTCGAGCCTTCGCCTGCCTCCTCCACGAATGGTTGGAGCTTCGAAATCCTCAGCAGGACTATCAGGGAGACCCTGCCGGGAGTGCTCGTTGCGCCCACGCTGGTGCTGGGCAGGACGGACTGCACCTACTTCACCGGCCTCTCACCCTGTTGCTACCGCTTCGTGCCGCAGCGCATACCCGGTGACGAGATAGCCTCCCTCCACGGCATTAACGAGCGCATCTCCATAGACAGCTATGCTGAGATGATCAATTTCTATATACGGCTTATGCAGAACTCGTGCGGCTGAGTATGCTATGCTTTATTTACACCCATCACGCTTCGCAATCATTTTTTTCCGAACCGTTTATCACAAGTAAAGGAGGGATCATATGAGTGAAGGAGTATTGAACGGCATAAGGGTACTCGACTTCGGCCAGTACATCGCCGGCCCCTTCGCGGCCATGCTGCTGGCAGAGCAGGGCGCCGACGTCATCAAGGTGGAGCGACCGGGCGGCGACCCGATGCGCGGCGAGGACGCTTTCATGGTCTGGAACCGCAGCAAGAAAGGCATCACGCTCGACCTCAAGAAGACGGAGGGCTTGAAGATCGCCCTCGACCTGGCCAAAAAGGCCGATGTCATCATCGAGAATTTCAAGCCGGGCGTTGCCGACAGGCTGGGCATCGGGTACGACAAGATCAAGGAACTCAATCCCCGGGCGGTTTACTGCTCGATCTCCGGTTTCGGCCCCAAGGGGCCGTACGCAGGTTGGCCCGGCTACGAGCAGATCGTCAGCACGGTGGGCACGGTTTACACCGAGCAGGGGCTGGCAACACATCCCCTCTATGTCGTTCTGCCGCTGGCCAGCCTCTACGCCGCCGTGGATGCGGCCTTTTTCATCGTGGCCGGTCTGTGCGTGCGGGAGAAAACAGGCAGGGGACAGAAGATTGAGGCCTCCCTTTTCCGCACCATACTGAGCTCTTTCCGCCAGCACAACGTCGATTTCGAGGGCATGTTCCGCGCGCCCTGGGGACCCACAGGCCCCCTGCCTCTCTACCGGCCATACCAGTGCAAGGACGGCAAGTGGGAGCGCCTTTCCTCATCTTCCCGCCGCGCAATGCACAGGTCATGTCCATGATAAAGCCCATCTACAAGACCAAGACACGCGATCAGTGGCTGGAGCAGTTCAGGTCGCAGGGTATTCCCGTGGCGCCGGTGCAGAACATCGACGACTTCATGGCCTACGAGCAGGTCATCGCCAGCGGCATGTTGCAGACGGTCAAAGAGCCCAAAAAGGGCATTGTAAAGGAGATGGGCATCCCCGTGGATGTTACGGGCTGCCCGGGCAAGATAAAGGGCCCGTCGCCGCAGCCCGGCCAGCATACGCGCGAGATACTCAAAGAGCTGGGCTATTCGGCGCAGGAGATCAAGCGCCTGAAACATGGTAATGTAATTAAACTGGCTCCGAGGAGGAAATAGGAAAATGATGGCATTAGAGAAGATCAGGGTAGCAGATTTCACCACCATGCTGGCCGGCGCCGGTGTATGCCGTGAACTGGCCGACCTGGGCGCCGACGTCATCAAGATCGAGCCCGCCGACGGCGACTCCTGGCGCATGCTGGCCGGCGGGTTCATGGGCGTAAACCGCGGCAAGCGCGGCGTCGTCATCGACCTCAGGAAGGAGGAGGCGCGCGCCATTGCCCACAAGCTCATCGCCACCTGCGACATGGTGGTGGAGAATTCCCGCCCCGGCATCATGCAGAAGCTGGGCATGGACTACGAGACCATCAAGAAGTTCAAGCCGGATATACTCTATATCTCCCTGCCCGCCTTCGGCTCTAAAGGGCCTGATGCCGAGCGCCCCGGCTATGACCCGCTCTTCCAGGCCATGAGCGGCCAGATGTCGGGCCAGGGCGGCCCGGGCAAGACGCCGGTATTCCACAAGATACAGCTCAACGATGAGATGGGGCCCATGCTGGGCGCCTTCGGCGCCTCGCTGGCCCTCTTTAACAAGCTGCGCACAGGTCAGGGGCAATTTGTAGAGACATCCCTGCTGCGCTCGGCCGTCACACTGCAGTCGGGCAATTTCATCAAGTACAAGGGCATGAAGCGCAAATACCTCGGCAAGCCTGACATCAAGGGACTGAGCGCTCTCAACTGTCTCTACCAGGGCATCGACGGCGGCTGGCTTTACGTTTATTGCCCCAAAGATGCGCACTGGGAGTCCCTCTGCAAGGTGCTGGGGCTGACCGCCCTCACCACCGACCCGCGCTTCGCTACGCCAGGGGCCCGCAAGAAGCACGATAAGGAACTGACCGCCATATTGGAGGAGACTTTCTTTACCACACCCGCCAACGCCTGGGCTCTATTGCTGGCGCTGCAGGGCGTGCCCGCCGCGCCTGGGCAGGGCATCGTCGAGTTGCTCCAGAACGACCCGCATTGCAAGGCCACCGGCGTCTACGAA